>JAGPJJ010000191.1 GCA_018054505.1 Prevotella sp. | reverse complement strand
AGTCCGCCGGAACCATCACTTTTTGATTAAAGGGGGGCTTGTCCTACAAAATAATAATCCCGAAGTCCTATTTAAAGGGCTCCGGGAACTATCTATATCGTGTTTGTAGTTTTATCGGACAGCAATAGTTAGAAATAAACATACCTGCAAACAGTAAAGCTGTGGTGCATCTACCAACAACTGAAGCAGATAAAATTACAGATTATGGCATGCCGTTATCAAAAGATAATGCGCAGGTAACTGGTAATGAGACGATATTCAAAATTGGTTCTGGCCATTATTATTTTGAATGTCCTTATTCAAAATAATAAATAAAAAGAGTGGCAACTATTATTTGTTGCCACTCTTATTTTTATAAAAGTTTGATTACTTAAACTCCACTTGAGCACCAAACTCTTTATTACTTGAACAATAATACTAAAACTGAATATAAACAGACATATACTAATCACTAAACTTAAAATTAGGTTTTCCGAAGATGCCTTTATTTCCCAAACCTCTTTGACGTTTAATCATTTCAATCTTCATCTTTCCAGCATCAATTTTCTCAACCTGATAAATTTTCATTATCTGCTTTGGAGTCAAGAATTTACGGAACTTAGCATAGTACTTCTCACGAATATCCAATATCTTATGGCTTTGCGCAAAGTTTTCCTGAATCATTTGATCGATCTCAGCATCTGTTTTTGCATTGACATCCATCCCCATGTGCTTAGGTTTAATGACACGGCAATCCATTTTTTCTTTCAGATATTGAGAATATACAGGTATGAACTTTGCAGAAGTTGCATCATCAAGCATTAAAGTCTGCACCATTTTTTCAGTACGTTTCTGTATAATCTGATCTACTGTAAGATGTACTCTTTCTTTACCATTCTGCGCTACCTGAGCGTTAACCGTGGTACTACCGCTTAACATCATAACGGCAATCATAACCATAAATAAATACTTTTTCATTGTCTTTGTATTTTAATTGTTAAACATTAATTTAAGAATTCATCATTGTCAGCCATTGAAGTTAATGATTTAAGATCTTCATCAGACAACTGTTCTATCCACTCGTCGTTTCCTGTATTTCTATCTGATCGAACAGAAGAGACAGTGTTTCTCCTTTTTTTATCATGATTTTGTGACTCAACATTCACCTCTACCCTATCATTTTCCTTTGTTGGCGAATAAGTAGAAATATTGCAAGAATTAGCTGCAGTGGTTTTACCTTCTGCCGTGTCAGTCTTTGCAAGCTGTTGCTGTTGAGACTCTGCTACATCATTGCCAATCGGGAAAAATACGAATCCTGCAAATGCAGCAGCAACTGCAAGCATGCTAATAACAACAAACTTCACTTTTCTACGTTTACGAATATTTCTTTCAGCAGTGCTAAGAATCTTTTTCTGCATGTCGTCAAAGAAACCTTCGGGCGTAGAATACGGAGTATTCTTACCTATTTTATTAAAGTTAAAGTCTTTTTCCATATTATTCCTCCACCATCTGTTTTTTTATTTTCTCCTTTATATAATGATAAGTCACTTTTAAAGTAGCAACTTTTGTATCTGTTATCTTACTGATCTGATCATAATCCATTTCATCATAATAACGTAAATTGAATATTACACGCTGCTTATCAGAAAGGCGCAATATGACTTCTTGAAATTTCACTGCCATCTTATCATCATAATCTATGTAATCAGACGCTTTCAAACTGTCTATTAACTCATCATGCACATTATCAGCCGAAACAAGTTTTATATTCTTTTTGTTCAAGAATCTTAAACTTTCATTCATAGCAATACGATAAATCCATGTGCTTAGAGCACTATCACCACGAAAGCCATTTAATCCAAGGAATATTTTCACAAAGGTTTCCTGCATCACGTCTTCTGCATCTTCATGCACAACAACCATTCTACGTATGAAGTAGTATACTGGTTTTTGATATGCATCGAGCAAAATTCGGAATCCTCCTTCCCTGTCTGATTTGATAATTCGATATATCGTTTCGTCTTTTGTCATATACAATTATGTTATCTTTTGACTATTTGAACCATAAAAGACAAAAAGGTTAATTTGAGACGTAACGCATTTATAAAATGTTAACTATCAGCCGTTTAATTCACTTGATATAAAATAAGGTACACGAACACCAATACATACAATTGTTTGTGATTTGACCTTAATAAAGTTACGCATAGCACATCTATTTAACAAAAAAACAAGTTAGGATGCAATTTTTTTAATAGCATTGCGTCTAAAGTATAGAATTTATTAAGAAACAGATGAATACGCTACAAACAGAATTTGCGCAAATTGTCAAAGAGAACAAAAGCACAATATACACCGTATGCTATATGTTCTCAAAAGACACAGACGAAGTGAATGACCTTTTCCAAGAAGTACTTGTAAACTTATGGAAAGGTATGAGCTCCTTTAAAGGACGAAGCGATATACGTACATGGATTTATCGCATAGCCCTGAATACTTGCATCTCCATGGACCGAAAGAAAAAGATAGCTACTATACCTTTAAGTATGGATGCCAATCTATTCCAAGATCAAGACGAAGACACGAAACAGGTGAAACTACTTCACAACAGAATCAACAAATTGCAGCCTTTCGACAAAGCGATTGTTTTGCTTTGGCTTGAAAATATAAGCTATGACGAGATTGGTGAAATTGTAGGTATATCAACCAAAAACGTGGCATCACGTCTTTTCAGAATAAAGGAGAAATTAAGAACTATGTCTAACGATTAAACAAAATTTAAAATGGAAAAAGATATTAATATAGAAGAATTTGAAATGATGAAAAAACAACTTGAAGTTTTAAAAGACAAGTTGGATAAAGAAACCATTATCAATGAACAGCTCATGCGCAAAACGATGAAAGACAAAGTTTCTAAATTGCATAAAGATGCTATAATCATTGCTTGCGTAGCTCTTTTTGGAATACCATACTGCACTTGGGTATTTTCATTTATGCACATGTCTACGTTGTTCATCGGCGTAACAGATGTATTTTTTGTCATAGCAATTATATACACTTATATCACTCATAAGGGACTAAAGTCTAATGATTTACTTAACGGAAATCTAGTTGACGTAAGCTATAAAATTACAAAGATGAGACATCTGGGATCCCTATGGCTTAGATTCAGTATTCCTTTCATGGTCATCTGGTTTGCATGGTTTATTTTTGAGGCGCTAAAACAAAACGTAGAAGAAGCAAGGGGCTTGGTATATGGGGGCGTCGTTGGAGGCATTATAGGTGCTATCATAAGTACAATAAATTATAGAAAAAAACGAAAAAAGACGCAAGAAATATTACTTCAGATAAAAGAACTCACAGGCAAAGAATTAAGTATTCAATAAACATTATATTAATTAATCCGAGTTATACTATAGCTCGGATTATTTTTTTTGAATCTCAACTGTTATTTTTCAAGCAATTATTTGATAAAATTGTTGATTTTTTATTAAATTTGTCCCACTTACACAAATTAACAGGCATTAGTATG
>JAGPJJ010000043.1 GCA_018054505.1 Prevotella sp. | reverse complement strand
ACACATAATCCACTCCCATCATGGCACCGTCCACAGACTGGCGGTCACGGACATTACCAATGTAGAATTTTACTTTGGGATTTTGCAGGTGATGACGCATGTCATCCTGCTTTTTCTCGTCACGACTAAAAATACGGATCTCCTTGATGTCGCTATCAAGGAAACGACGCAATACAGCGTTACCGAAGGAACCGGTACCGCCAGTGATTAATAAAACTTTGTCTTTGAAGATGGACATAACTATTTATTATGATTAGAAACAAAGATAATGTATGATTTTTTAACCCGAATTTGAGTACTTACCAACAAAATCTTATTAATTATAATATCTCTTCATATAACTCAATGTATTTTTCAAAACACTTGTCTTTATCAAAGCATTCTTCAGATCGCATACGACAATCAGCAGAAGATAAAGGATGCTCCATCAAATTCACAATAGCTTTTGCTAAAGCCTCTATATTACCTTGCTCTACGACTACACCTGTCTGACTATTAATCGCTTCTGGGGAACCGCCTGTGCGGTAAGTAATCACAGGTGTTCCACAAGCTAGAGACTCAATATTGACTGTCGGAAAATTATCTGCGTATGTAGGGTTGATAAGTACAGAAGCATTAGAATACAAGTTCACCAGTTCTTGGACGTTCTGAGTGCGCACAACACACCTAATTCCTTTTGGCATTTTTCTCATTTGTTCGGTTGAGAGGCCAACCATTGTGATGGAGAATTCGTCATAAGAAAGCATTTCACGAAGTTTTATTATGTCATATAGACCCTTCTTCTCATCCCAAACACTCGATACAGAAAGAATATCGAACTTTGCATTTCTGCTTTTTTTCTGAGGACAAAATGTATGAATATCTATACCATTATGAATAACCTCAAGTCGCTTTTCTTTTAGAAAAGACTCTCGAACAAAGCTGCTCAACCATTCTGAACAAGTCACTATTGTCAATGTTCTATTTGCTGTAAACAAAGATTTCTTCAGTTCATAATTTTTACGCGACCTATCCATCAAAGTATTAGGATAGTCATGAACCAAAGGACAATCATAACATCCTGTCTTCCACTTCATACAATCCTTTGTCACAAAATGAAAACAATGACCTGTAAAAGCCCAACAATCGTGGAACGTCCACACCACCTTAATGTCAGTCTTGTTAAGATATTCAAATAGCAAACGATAATTCAAGTAGTGATCATGTATGTTATGCAACTGCACAACGTCAGGATTTATCTCCTCTATCTGGCGAATCAACCTCTTGGTAGCTCCACGGGAGCAAAGTCCCTCATTATCACGAATTTTTTGCTCTCCATAGTGCATGTACATATCCAACTTGTTGCCCACCTTGATAAGATACGACAGAGAAGGATTGCTCCATCTTCCATATGCAACAAAAGATTCCCATCCATGAGCCATTGCACACAAACCTATCTGTTCCGCAATCTTTCCCGTCGAGCCCCAGTTAGCAGTAATATTTATTTGAAGTAGTTTAGGCATATTAGATTTCCATAACATTTTTCCTTGTTTGAAATTGTTCCATTACATCAGCAATCCATATAGACTCCCGTCTTCTTAATCGCGCAGTAGAGAAACGCTTGTTTACAATACATGATATAAATTCTTGAATCTCATATCTCAAACCCGCACCATCCCATTTGTAGAAAAATTTTCGATTTTTATTTTGATCTTCATACCTAAGTTCAAAATAGTCTGTTTTCCACCAAGGAGCAGGAACATAGGCATATCCCTTTGTACCAGAGATAACCAAGTTTCCTTCTGTCTTAACACCCAAACCTGCCTTGAAAGAACAAATGGCATGATCATAACGTAACACTCCTTTTGTGTAAATATCAACCCCATTTTCCATCCGGCTATATATATTGATATTTCTGCATTCTGTACCCAATAACTTTACCATTGGGAGCAAAACACTACTACCCTGCTCATACAAAGCGCCACCAGACTGATTAGGATCAAACTCTCGCCCGCTCTTATCAAGCAATTGAGAAACAGAAGACTCAATATCCACGACTTCACCTATCACACCCGACTTAATCATTACAATAAGATGATTAAAAGCAGGACAATGTGCAGTTTTATTTGCCTCCATAAGAATAACCCCTCTTTCTTCTGCCATTTTAAATAACTCTTTGGCTTGAAAACCAAGAAGAACCATAGGGGTTTCAACAAGTACGTGTTTACCTGTAACTATTGCTTTTTTCGCATAATCGTAATGAGAATTGTGAGGTGTAGCAATATATACTGCATCTACAGATTCTAAAAAAACATCCAGGTTATTATATGCCACTATGCTCTCATTCTCCTGAGAAATCTTTGTTAAGGCATTTGGTTCAATATCGTAAGCAGCTACTACCTTAATTCCGTTCACGACAGAAGCTTCATAAGGGAATCGGCTTGCTACACGTCCACATCCTATGATGCCAACCTTAACATCAACAGTAGATTCTGCACGAAGCATAGTTGAAGAGATACCTTCCGTTCTAGGAAGATATACAACTTTCGTAAATTCATTAAGATAATCAAATAGGCCTTCCCAATCAGAACCAATTGCAAAAATATCTACGTTATATTTTTGAATATCATCAATTTTCTGACCTACATAGTCTTCGATAATTATCTTATCTGCATAACCAGTTGCTTTTACAGCTTCCACGCGTTCAAGAACATTATTTCTGACATTCAATTTACCTCTGCCTTTGTCAAAAGAATCGCTTGTTACACCAACAATCAGAAAATCACCGAGTTCTTTTGCTCTACGCAAGAGATTGATATGACCTTGATGAAGTAAATCATAAGTGCCGTATGTAATAACCGTTTTCATATAGGAATTTTGTTTGTTCTTCGCCGCAGTTTCGCTCTGCGCAGGCCTGACTGCAAGGTGAGAAATTGGCTTTTATTTATCTAACTCAATGAGAGCATTCCAGAACTGTTCCATATATTTCTTCTCACCAATAGACACGCGAAGACATGTTCCAAAATTACCAACACCAGAATATGACTTGATGAGAATCTTCTTCTCTTCCTTCATGCGTTCAACAATCTTTTCTGCATCTGTCTTAGTCTTAATGAAGATAAAGTTTCCTGCTTCACCCTTATGCTCATATCCATTTACATCCATCTGATCAATAAGATACTGACGGCCCTCCTTGAAATTGTTGATAAGCATGTTCAACACCTCTGGATTATCAATAATAGCCTCTGCAAATGCCATTGCAAATGCATTAGTATTGTGAGGAGTACAGAACTTCTGCACCATCTTCACACCTTCTGGCCAACCAGCAACATAACCAAGGCGGCAACCTGCCATTGAGAAGAGTTTAGAGAAAGTACGAGTTACGAAAACATGCTCCTGTTCAAAAGCGTATTTGATAAAGGTCTTTGGATAGAAATAATGGTAAGCTTCATCCACAAGAACAGTAATCTCATGTTTACGAGCAGCAGCAAGAATAGCTTCAAACTCCTCATCTGAATAAACATTACCCATTGGGTTATTAGGGTTCAGGAGAATAAGCATTTGAGTGTCATCAGTAAGGATATTGATGATATTATTGATGTCCATTGTAAGATCTTCGTTGTATGGGACTTTGACAAAGTCACGACCATACATCTCTGAATATATCTGGAACATGAAGTATGAAGGTACGACACCCACAATGCGACCTCCTGGAGAAGTAAACGCCTGAATGATGTAACGAATGCCTTCAGCCGAACCATTCATAAGGCTAAGGTGCTGAACATCAGTACCAAGAAAAGCAGCGAGCTTCTCTGTGAACTGAAAGGTCTCTGGATACTGACCGACGAAACGGCCATCTACCTGAGATAGGACTTTGTTTATGAATTCCTGAGGGAGACCACCGGGGTTCTCATTCAGGTCAAGACGAAGATAATCTTTGCGTGCATTCTGATCAAAAATACGATACAAGTTCTCAATTCTTGGATCCAAGTAATACATAATTTATAATTCTATATTAATGATTTACTATTAAATATCTTGCAAAGTTTTTTATACAGCCCATACTACTGAAACCGAAATATAAAAGGTATTCGAAAAAATTCTATATTAAGAAACCTCATTTTTCTAAGGGAATATAAAAACTGATAGAACGAGATTGTTTGCAATAATTCATAGCAAACTTTTTGAAGCCCATTCTAAGATGATATGTTACCGATGAAACAGATTTCGGATTTGTGTCACTAACAATGAAGTCGTACTTCTCTTTTCTACAAATCTCAAGAAATGTTTGGAATAACAGAGAAGCAACTCCTTTTCCTTTGTAGCTATCAATCACTCCCAAATAGTCATGGGATACATAATAATAAAACCCTTTCTGTCGAGATTGAGACATTAAGGCCCCTATTGATCGCAACTAATAAATACATTTTGCGCCTTCCACCATCGTATAACATTTTTTAATATCTTCTGCTATAAAAGAGGCGAAAGAAAAATGAATTCCTTGTCATTCCTTTTCAAGACAAGCATCCTTAAATATACACGAAACTATAGGGTAAAGTTCTTCTGTTATTGTCGGAAATTCGAAAATTTCAATATTCATTTATTTTTTTTTCAAAATTTGAAATGAACTCATCCACATCTTTCTTTATTTCCTTCCATCTTTCTTCTATTGAATTTAACAGATAAGATATTTCTGAAATATTGATACTATCGCAAATATTATAATATGCATTAGGATCATTAATCAAATCATACACCTCTGCAAGTTCTCCATCTTCAAAATCCTCCTTAATGGAAACTTTATAAGCAACTATATAATTCTTATCACGTACACTAAACCAAATCCGTCTATTCATCATATCAGGACATCCTGGTCCCATATACTCAGATACAACATATTCACGAGGTTTAGTCTCGCGAAGCATTGATTGTCCTTTGAAGTCCGATGGGATTGGTAATCCCATTATATCCATCAAAGTTGGAAGTACATCTTTCGACTGCTGATATGTCTTAATGACAGAACCTTTCAGTCCCGGATGTCGGATCAACATCGGAATGTGGTAACATTCATCATCAAAGCAATTGACTCGGTTATTATGTAATGGCCAATAGGTGTAAGATGAGCCATGATCAGCGACAAAAAGAATTGTAGTAGCGTTCCATAGGCCAAGTTCTTTTAATGATTTGCAGAAACGCTCTATGCAATAGTCTGTATATCGAATAGATAGAAGATAAATGAGATTACCTCTAAAGTTTGTTCCAAGTTGGTCAACATAATCCTCAAGCATTCTCATTTCTTCGTCAATAACTTCTTTATCCTGAGTATCATATGAAAAGAAAGCGATATTGTTGTGAGGTTCCTCTGCATTAAGATAAAAGTAGAACGGGGTGTCGGATTTTCTACTTTTCAAGAATCCTAATGCTGTATCATAGACAGTTCTCGCAGGGTGATTGTTCTGCCAGGTTTTCTCGCCCCAACGCTTCTGCATCAATTCACAAGGGAATAGACTTCCAACATAATTCTGCCAAAACATAAGATTGGAGGAATCCTTCGTTTTCAAGTATCGTTTGATCCCCCTATATGTTCGCTTTATTCCCGGAATGTTTCTGAAAGCGTTTGCCTTGAAATTATTCTTTTTAATCTTCTTGAACAGAGAGGAATATTTCTTTACTACATAGCCATTCAAGAATTCAGCATCAATATAAACAGACACAGTAGATGGGTCTATTGTAAACAATACATGTGATTCTGCTTCTGAAAGTAGTTTATCAATATAACTACGAGGATTCATTTTGCAAGACTCACATTCTTTTTCTAATGTATCAAGAGACTTTTCTGCATCATAACATTCACATACCTTTTTATGCATTAAAGATGCCTCTGGCTCAGAGAGCATATCTCTCATATAACGAATCCATGACTCAAACATAAGGCACAGACGTTTTTCCAACAAGCTATACTCAATATCGGACAGTTGCCTCTCCCTAGATATTTCAGAATAGTACTTATATACTCCTCCCCATTCACTTGGAAAATAGAAACTACTATTATAGCAACGATGATCAATGTTCTCGTTTTGCTTGTCACCAATAATGTAGAAAGGATAATTGAAATCGTATGTTTCATATCCTAAATCGTGGAAGGCTTTATAATGATTAATAGGAGATGTATTTGTTCTGAAGAAATAGCCATAATCATCAAGACAATTTCTACCTGTAAACAAACTACGAGTAGCAGCATCGGTATAAGGTGCATAAGAATATAATTTGGTGGTAACCAAACTCTCCGACCTCAAAGAATCCAAGAACGGCGTTGGACTCACATAAGCTCTATTTTTTCCGACATAGTTCCATGTAACAGAATCTACAAAAAAGAATATGACATTATTCTTCATCTATATTTATTCATATTAAAGAATTTAAATAAGCAAATTATCAAAGATGTTCCGTTTATTTTTCAATAGAAGAGAAAATATCTATATATTTGCTAGCAATACTCCCAAGTCTATATTGCCTACTATTCTCTAACCCCTTTTTTATCAAGTTTTCTCTTAGTTTATCATCATTTATTAGTTTTATAATAGCATCGTGTAACTGGGCTGGATCTTTGGGATTGTTTATATATAAAGCAGCATCGCCAGCAACACTCTTCATGGGTTCTTTATTTGTTGTGATTACTGGACGTCCTATAGCTTGTGCTTCAATAGTGATTACACCAAAGCCCTCATAGGAAGATGGGAAACAAACGATATCTGATCTTCGGTAAGTTTCTTTCACCTCTTCAGGAGATAAATCGTAAACATTTTCAAATTTGATATTCAAACGATTCGCAAGTTGAATTTGGCTTTCATCCATTTTGCGTACAACAAGAAGTTTACATGAAATACCTTGTAAAGCCTGAATAGTTGTTTCTAGATTTTTATGAGGTCTAACCCCATTCTGTAAAACAATAAAGTTGGATTTATCAAATGTTTTATGATAATATTCGAACCCATCTATACTTCCACTTGGAATAACAGATATCTTATCTCTAATAGAGGGTAGCTCTTTGCACAACTCTGTTTTGGTAAAGTTAGAGATGGCAACAACTCTTTTTGCTAATTTTATAGGATATAGATGAGTAAAATACAGCCCAAAACGTTTAATTGTTTTAAATTTATCACTTGTCCAAAATCCTATATCATGAACCGTAAGTACAGATTTACAGCCTAATAACGCATATACAGCATAGTGTACTTCACCCACAATATGATTAATTCCTTTTTTTGAACGATTTTTATGTACAAATAATAAATTGGAAATAATTGATTTGATATTTAAGCCAATAGCTGGTAGATAATATTGTTTGATATAAATATTCTCACTTTTTCCTATGGTTTCAACTATAGGCTTCATCACATGATTAATACTTATCCCTGGATCATATTTTGATTTGAAAAAGAAAACTATTTCCATATTCGTCTTAATATAATGGCTTGAAAAATAATACCAATTATCAAAAACCTTATTCCTTCTACAACGTATGTATTGAATCCAGCTTCATTAGTATACAAAGAAGATAAGAAAATAACACCAGTTAAAACAGCACCATCTTTTCCACTATTAAGTAATTGCTCACAGAGTTTCAATAAAAATGAAATAATCAAAAATCCAATTATAACAGCTAAGATATCAAATGTAAGATATAAGAAACCAACAGGACCAAATGCTGTTGAACTATTTGACATATTGCCTGTAACCGTATTCGAAACCCACCATACTCCCAAATCATTAACAGGTTTATCTGGCCACAAAAATCTCGGCACAAACAATTGCGCAGGAATAGTATAAAAATAATACAGAAAATCGGGATCACGAGGTATATGTAATCCAAATTTTTCTTTATATTCAATAAATGTAGCTAACTCAGGTAAGGTTGTAAATCTAGACATAACTTCATCGATGATAGATACTTCTTCACTTGTAATGATCTGATTTTGGATTAATACTCCATTATAAATACAATCGAATATGCTAGAAATAGAATTGGGAATTTCCTTGGAATATACCAAATACTCCCTATAAGGATTTACTAAACCATATGCTATAATAAGAGAAATAAAACAAATTATCCCCAACTTGAAATTGATCTTTTTTAGAGCCAAATAATTTGCAATGAAGATAATTATAAAAGTCATAACTATTGCACCTTTATAACCTGCAAGTATCTGAAAAAACAATAATAAGGAAAAGGCGAAAATAAAAAGTTTTTTTGACCTTTTGTATTTAAAATATTGCCATGCTAACAAAAATACGACACCTTTAAGTGCTGTGGCAACAAGGTATTCTATTTGATCAAATGCTCCAATTTCCTTATTATCCGCATAAATCGTGGCAAGAACGCCATAACTGCCACTATATATGGATCTAAAATTTAATATTATTGATGATAATAAAAAAAAGTACGTATAAGTTTTTTTTACAACAAGTTTATGTACAAACAACTTGGAATACTTCTTCAAGGAGTATAATATAGGATTAAATAATAACGATTTATAAGAATACCAAAGAGTTATAAATCCAGCATTCACATAAAGCATACTTTTAGCAAGGGATATATAAGTAGGATAATAACGTATTTCACCATTTGAATATTGAAATAAAACAGGAAATCCATAAGGCAACAGAAACATAAATATTGATGTCACAATAATCGGATTAATAATTGACATTCCCTTCTTTAATTGTTTACAAATTAGTAATCCAATATACAACGAGAAAATAATATTTAGTCCGATAAAGAGCTGCTCACTATTGATATATCCCCCGTAATACGCAAATAAAAAAAAAGAAATTAAAAGTAAATATATAACTACCATTAATCCTGCAAATTAGATCCATGTCTTAGAATATCTAAATCCATTGATATACCATCTTTTATTCCTCTTAAAACATAAAATAAAGAAGTATATTTAAAATGAAGCAAGTAATGAAAACAATATTTTACGATTTGAAAAATTGTAGAACTTCTGTAACTAAGTTTACTTCTCAAAATACCATTTGACAATCTTGTCGACCAAATAAGATTTCTTACTTTATAGTAAATTCTTTTATCAATAGTATTCTTGTTTTCTGGTATTTTGTGATAATGAATAGCGTCTTTTACTAATGTTGTATGAAAAAATGCTTCCTTCACCCTATTCAGAAACTCAAACTCATCTCCCCAAATAAAGTAATATTTATTAGGTAGTCCAACACATTCAATTAGTTTTCTAGACAAAAGAATAGCATTGAAAGGTCCACCGCTATGAGACAATTCATTAAATTTTGTATTTAAGAGATACGGCCAATGACATGTTCCTGTCTCCGTATACAATAAAGGAGCAACATATTGCGACCCTTGTTTTGCTACTGAAATGAGTTTTTCCAAACAGAAACGATCCGAAATGCCATCATCATCCATAATCCAAAAATAGTCATATCCGCTTTGATAAGCATATTTAATGCCATTATGAAAGCCTCCAGCTCCCCCTAAATTCTCTTGCGTAAAGAATTTGATTTGCGGATTTTCTTTAAGCCATTTTTCTGTACCATCTGTTGACCCATTATTTACAACAATAATATCAAAATTATTAAATGATTGATGCAATAATGCATTGATACACTGTTTCAATAACTCAAGTCTATTATAAGTTACAACAATACAGGCAATATTATTCATTATATACAAATATCTAAATTTAAAACTTGTTCAATTACAGGAGCCATATCAAAGTACTTGTACTGCCCAAGGCGACCTCCAAAGACAACACCTTGCTCCTTCTCAGCCAACTTGCGATACTCCTCTGCAAGAGCATTGTTGCGGTCATCATTCACAGGATAGTATGGGTCCATACCCTCTTTGTACTCTGTTGAATACTCTTCTGAAACCACGGTCTTGGGACAATCGTAAACCTCTTGACCGAAGAGTTCGAAATGCTTGTGCTCAATCACACGAGTATAAGGTTCGTTGTGGCTGGTGTAGTTTACAACAGCATTACCTTGATAGTTAGGTGTGTTCTCTACACGTGTCTTGAAGCTAACGGTACGCCAATCAAGCTTACCCAATTTATAATAGAAATACTCATCGACTGCACCTGTGTAAACGAGTTTATTGGCATAATTCCGCCAATTATCTTTCAAGGGACACAAATCACTAAAATCTAACGAATCTTTAAAGAAGTCAAAGTTAGTTTTGCACTCTACGCCTTCAAGCAGACCTTCGATGAGTTTGTTGTAGCCACCAACAGGAATACCTTGGTATCGATCATTGAAGTAGTTATTGTCGAATATCATGCGTACAGGAAGACGCTTAATGATGAATGTAGGAAGATTCTTGCAATCACGTCCCCACTGCTTCTCAGTGTATTCCTTAATGAGCTTGTAAAAGATATCCTTGCCGACAAGACAAAGTGCTTGCTCCTCTAGATTATGAGGTTCACGCCCACCAAGAGCAGCAACTGCCTCGGCCTTCTGCTCATTAATCTTTGCTTGAGCCTGGGCTGGTGTATGAACCTCTGGCCACATACGGTTGAAAGTATTCATATTGAAAGGTAAATTGTACAATTCACCCTTGTAGTTGGCCACAGGGCAGTTGGTGTAGCGGTTGAACTCTACGATAGAATTCACAAAATTCCACACCTCCTTATTGTTGGTGTGAAAGATGTGCGCACCATACTTGTGCACGTTGATACCCTCTATCTCTTCGCAGTAAATGTTACCGCCAAGGTGAGAACGTTTATCAATTACAAGCACCTTTTTATCTGCTTGTCTTGCTTTGTGTGCGAATGTGGCTCCGTAGAGGCCAGAACCAACTATGAGATAGTCGTATTTCATAGCTGATTGCATATTTTTCTATTAATGAGATCCATAATCATACTATCCTTCGCGATAATTAAAATAGTAATGTAAACGAATAAACCGACGCCAATCACAACAAATATATTATAGGGATATACTGTAAATTGTGCTATTGAGACACATATAACAAACATAACTATGGAAGCAATAAAGTAATAGAAGCATTCCTTTGTTATTAAACTAAATGGTATATATTTACGTCCCAATAGTATTAGAATTAGCGTAACACTCAATTCTGCTATAAGTGTAGAAAATGCAGCGCCATCCTCCCTAAACATAGGAATAAAAATCACATTTAATAATAAATTGACTATTGCTCCTATACTGGTACTTATTGTTACAAGATTTATCTTTCCAATAGGATACAATATTTGCATTCCTATAAGATTTGATATGCCTATAATTAACACAATTGGAGACAAAATTTGTAACGATGACGTAGCATTTGCAAACATTTCTCCACACAACAATTGAATAAGTGCCGGAGATAGAGCTATACATCCTAGGCTCAAAGGAAATGCGATTAATAATACGAATTGATATGACTTTTGTGTCAAAACTCTGAACTCATCATATTTTTTGTTCTTTACTAAGTTAGAAGCTCTGGGTAGCATGACCGTTCCTATTGCAGTTGCTAGTAACAAAAGAAGATGAGAGATTTGCGATGCAGCAGAATAATATCCAACTGATTCATTATCTGCGAGAAATCCCAGCATAGCTTTATCCAATTGTAAATATATACTAGTTGCTAAACTAAAAATAAATACAGCAAGAGCAGGTTTTATATGTCTGCTAAGATTTATATGCCGAAATTTTACAGAACTAATATCCAAATAACGCCCTAAACAGAGAAAATTAACCAAATAACTTCCCCCATAAGATACAACATAGTATATTCCATAAAGGAATAAATCATCCTTAGTCTTGACGCAAACAAACAAAAAAATTGTTGCAATTACACGCACAATTAATCCTCTAAAAGTAATATATTTAAAGTCCTCTACACCACTATAAAACCAATTACATCCTATTGCATTAAAAAATAAAATAGAGCTAAGTATCAAAAATAAGGGAAAATTCTCTTTTATTGGATCAATCCATAAGCATACTCCTCCAATGATTAGATATCCCCCAATGCATAGGAAAACACTGAGGGATAGCAGCTCTATTGTAACTCGTGTTAGTTCTTCTTTATTATCTCTCACACGTGCAATTTCTCTAATCCCATATGTAGGAATACCCATACCAACTAGTAGAGTTACATAGGCAATAATTGAATTATAAAAATTTACTTGTCCAATTCCCTCAGGCATCAATACTCTCGTGGCATACGGAAACGTAAACAATGGAAACAGTAATCCTGAAACCGTATTGATTATGCTATATATAAAATTCTTTGTTAAAGACCTGGGGTGTGAGTTCATTGCACAATTAATTGTGATTTTTTAGATTTAAAATGCCATTCGCAGTAAACATTCGATAGTATCCATCCTCTTAAAAACCTAGAGAATGATCTTTTGAGAATTTTAAAAATTAACGATTTATAATATTTATAACCATCTATTTTTCCTCAAGCGCTATAAGCACCTCATTTTGAGACATTACAAGAATGCAAAAAATAACAAATGATTGGATTTAACTTTTATTTATTGATAAAAAAGGAAATAAGCGTATCCACCAGCTTTCCTGCAAGCTTCTGTATAAGCCCACCCAAATACCGGTACATAGCTACTGCACATCTGTTCCATATTCAAGTTTATTTTTTTTAGAGATAACACACCAACATATTCTTTTCTTCTAAATAGTTACTTTATTCAACAAAAAAAAACTCAAAAACACAATATGTTTTCCCTTCTACCCTTCTCCTATCTCCTCCACCAGCGACGCATGCACAAACGTCGTCGCCACCGCCATCACCCCCTCGATGTTCACCACCACCCTCCT
>JAGPJJ010000190.1 GCA_018054505.1 Prevotella sp. | reverse complement strand
TTATTTACGAATAATGAAGTGTAAAAATACTCAATTAAATTAATATTCTAATTAGTTAGCTGTCATTTTTATATAAAATTAAAGGGCTTTGATTCAGATATGCTTACTCAAAAAGTGAAAATAAAACAAATAAATATGGTTTTATGATGTTGTTACAAAATAAAAGCGTAACTTTGCACCCGATTTTTAGTCACAACTTATTGTTTGTGATACATTTATTCATTTAGAGGAAGGTCTTCACGCCCAAAGATATGGCTGGGAGGGCGATTGTCCTTCCAATATAAATTTTATTTTTTTGAAGACATTTGAAGAGTTAGGCGTAAGCGAAGAGATTCGCCGTGCTATTGAGGAATTGGGTTTTGAACACCCAATGCCAGTTCAGGAAGAAGTAATCCCTTATTTATTAGGTAGTAAAAACGACGTAATCGCATTGGCGCAAACTGGTACAGGTAAAACTGCGGCTTATGGTTTGCCAATGCTGCAAAAGATTGACCCTAAAAACAATGCTACTCAGGCTATTGTTCTTAGTCCTACACGTGAACTTTGTGTTCAGATTGCAGATGATTTTAACGGTTTTGGTAAGTATATCGATGGACTCCATGTAGCAGCTGTATATGGAGGCGCAGATATTCGTTCGCAAATCCGTACTATCAAGCATGGTGTACAGATTATTGTTGCTACCCCTGGACGTCTTGTTGATTTGATTAACCGTGGCGTAACCGAGTTAGCCCATGTTAATAATATTGTTCTTGACGAGGCTGACGAGATGCTTAAAATGGGTTTCTCTGACAGTATAAACACTATTTTCGAGCAGTTGCCTGAGGATAAGAATACCCTTCTTTTCTCTGCAACAATGAGCAAGGAAGTTGAAAGAGTCGGAAAAAGCTATTTGCACGAATACAAGGAAATTGTTGTAGGCAGCCGTAATGAAGGTGCAGAACATGTAGATCATATCTATTATCTTGTTCATTCTAAAGATAAGTATCTTGCCTTGAAGCGTATTGTGGACTTCTATCCACGTATATTTGCTATTATTTTCTGTCGTACTAAGATAGAAACACAGGAAGTGGCAGATAAGTTGATTAAGGATGGATATAATGCAGAGGCTCTGCATGGTGATCTTAGTCAACAGCAACGTGACCTTACTATGCAGAAGTTCCGTCAGCATACTGTTCAGTTGCTTATCGCAACAGACGTAGCTGCTCGTGGTCTTGATGTTGATGACCTTACTCATGTTATCAACTATGGTTTGCCTGATGATACAGAAAGCTATACTCATCGTAGTGGCCGTACAGGACGTGCTGGAAAGAAAGGTACATCAATAAGTATTATCCACATTAAAGAGAAATGGAAAGTTCGTCAGATAGAGAAGCAAATTGGTAAGGAGTTTATCGATGGTGAATTGCCAAAGCCTGAAGAAATCTGCACAAAGCAGCTTTATAAGGTAATGGACGAAATAATGAAGACTGATGTTGATGAAGATCAGATTGCTCCATATCTTGATGAGATAATGCGCCAGTTTGAATGCGTTGACAAGGAAGATATTATCAAGAAGATGGTTACAATCACCTTCGGTCGTTTCCTTGAATATTATAAGAATGCACGCGAAATAGAGAAACCTACCGGCGCACGCAGAGGTGACCGTGATGGTGATCGTGATCGTGGTGACAGAAATTCAAGAGGTAGAGGTGTTAGCGGTGGTCGCCGTAAGCATGATACAGAAGCTGGATTCAGTCGTCTGTTTGTCAATCTTGGAAAGAACGACGGTTTCTATCCAGGTGAGATCATGCAATATTTGAATAAGAATATTCATGGACGTCAGGAAGTTGGACACATTGATATCATGCAGAATTTTGCTTATATTGAGGTTCCAGAAGGCGATGCACAGAAAGTCATGAAGGCTCTCAACGGCACAAGTTATAAGGGACGTGAGGTTCGTTGTAATGACGCTGATGAAGAAGGTCACGGACGTTCTTCTCGTGGTGGTGACCGCGGAGGTCGTGGCGGCGAACGCAGTTACCGTGGCGGCGATCGTGATGGACGTGGATATCGCAGTGATCGTAATGATCGTGGAGGCCGTGATAGTCGTGGAGGCAGACGTGATGGTGGTAGACCAGAAAGACGTTCTGCTGCTAAACCACAAGAAAATTCTGGAGACTGGAGAAGTCTTATGAAAGGCGCTGATTTGAAGGGTGCAGAACCAGACTTTAGTGAGGAAGGTTGGGCACGCAGAAAACCAAGAAAGAAATAGTTTTAAACACTTTATAGATAAACGGGGTTGCAGATTAGTCTGCGACCCCATTTCTGTTATAATTACTTAAATTAATTACACTTTATATTCATTTAAGTATGTTATGGTTGTACATTTGTATCAAAATAGATAAAATTATAAAAAACAGTTTTATGAATAAATTATTTCTTGGTGTAGCGATGTTGCTTTCTGTCCAAGCAGCATCAGCAAATAATGGTAACTTTACGGTTAAGGGCGATCTGAAGAATTTCGGTGATACCATTATAGCTTTTGTTCCTGTTAACAAGGACTATGTACGTGATACAATCCTTGTAAAGAATAATAAATTTGAGGCAAAGCTTAATGTTGCTGAACCTTCAAACATTTACCTTATGTCTCCTGGTACTATGCGCCGCACAGAGAGCAAGCGCATCGTTATTCCTGCTGTTCCTGGTGAGATCGCAGTTCTTACAGGTGATGTTGCAACACGTTATGACATCAGTGGTAGCATGTTTTATAAGCAGTACGGTGAGTTTGATCGCGCTCTAGAGACGGCAACTAAGCCTATGAAGGATTATGAAGCAAGTCTTGATAAACGCATTGCTGCGGGCGAAGATCGTGGTAAGATAATGGACGAATATGAGGCAAAAGCTCCTGAATTTGAAAAAGCTATCACCTCTACAATATTTTCTTTCATAAAGGGTCATGCTAATTGGGAAGCAAGTGCCGTTGCTGTTACTAATCTTGACGCTGATACAATTAATTCTGGCGTTGCTTTATTGGCAGCAAATGTAAAGAATGGAAGAATGAAACCATTCTATCAATCTGTTCTAGACCAATATAAGGCTAAAGCTGAGCGTGAGGCTAAGTCTAAAGCTGCACAGGCTTCTGGTGTCATGGCACCAGACTTTACATTGAATGATATTAATGGTAAGCCTTTGACGCTTTCAAGTCTACGTGGAAAGTATGTTCTTCTTGATTTCTGGGGTTCATGGTGTATTTGGTGTATTAAGGGCATGCCTCAGATGAAGGAGTATTATAAAAAATATGCTGGTAAATTCGAGATTCTTGGTGTAGACTGCAATGATACTGAAGCCAAATGGAAAGAGGCTGTACAGAAGCATGAATTACCTTGGTTGCATGTATATTGTCCTAAGGGCAGTAATGCTATTGAAGGCTACGCAATACAGGGCTTCCCAACAAAGATTCTTATCGGTCCTGACGGAAAGATTGTTAAGACAATAGTTGGTGAAGATCCAACTTTCTATAAGTTCCTTGATGATACATTCTCAAAATAAAATAATAACGCC
>JAGPJJ010000189.1 GCA_018054505.1 Prevotella sp. | reverse complement strand
TGACTAAGATAAAATGGCACATATCCAGAAGGTGCAGGAGTAAGTTTCTTCTGCAATGGTCCAGGATAAGCTAAATAATTACTAGCCGACAAACTGCGGTCGACTTTAAAATCCTTGCGTGCCTGCTGTGCAAAACCAGTAATTGCAAGTGACAACAAGATTACTATAAAAGCATTTCTTTTCATACTTTGAAAATTATTTCTAATTGCAAATATAATGAATTATTTGGTATTAATCTATTCATAAATATATTTTCTATCACATTTGTGAAAGCATAGTAACACATCTCAAGTATGAAATATAGCACGTGAGTAATACTGTCAATGAAGTTAATGTTATAAAGAAAAAACTCTTGAATAGAAAGAAATGTATTGTTACATTTCATCCAGTGTGACATTGATAAGATATATGTATATTTCTTTTCAAGTATCAAAAAAGCAACTAAATAACATGATATATTAAAAAAATCAGTAACTTTGTAGTCACTGATTATAAATATCACTTGTTTATTATCAAGCTATGTTAGTGCTTTAGGTATTATTTAGGTAAATAGAGAAATATAAATTAGAATTGATGAAAAAACAGACGCAAGCTATTCATGTTCCATATAGACGTCGTGACGCCTATGATGCTTTAAGTATGCCAGTATATAATGCTGTTGCATATGAGTTTGACAATGCTCAGCTAATGGCTGATGCTTTTTGCAGCCGTATTGACGCACCAGACTATTCGAGAGTTGAAAATCCAACTGTTACAAACTTTGAGGAAAGAGTAAAAGTCCTTACAGGTGCAGACTCAATTACAGCTTTGAACAGTGGTATGGCTGCTATAAGTAACACGATGCTTGCACTCACATCACAAGGTAAAAACGTCGTCACATCAAAACATTTATTTGGCAATACATTCGATTTATTGAATAACACTTTAAAACGTTTTGGTGTTGAATCAAGGCTATGCGATCTTACAAACACCAATGATGTAGAAGCTTCTATTGATGATAATACAGTTTGCATATTTCTTGAAATAATTACAAACCCTCAAATGGAGGTTGCTGATTTACGTGCTTTAGCCACTATTGCTCACGCTCACAATATACCATTAGTGGCAGATACAACAACTATTCCTTTTACACAATTTTCAAGTCATGAGCTTGGTGTTGATATAGAAGTTGTATCAAGTACTAAATATGTGAGTGGAGGTGCAACATCTTTGGGCGGAGTCGTTATTGATTATGGAACAGCAAAGGGATTTGGTGAACGCCTGAAAAATGAAATGTTGTTTAATTTTGGTGCATACATGACTCCACAAGTTGCTTATATGCAGACGATAGGACTTGAAACTCTTAATGCACGTTACAGAGTACAGTCTACCAATGCTCTTGAATTGGCAAAAAAACTTCAAAAACTGCAGAAAGTAAAACGTGTAAATTATGTGGGACTTGAAGAAAACACATACCACAAACTTGCGCAGCAACAGTTTGGACCAACAGCTGGTGCTATGGTATGTTTTGACTTAGAAAGTCAAGAAGCATGTTTTAGTTTTATTGATAACTTAAAACTTATTCATCGTGCCACCAATCTATTTGATAACCGCACGTTAGCAATACATCCAGCAAGTACAATATTCGGATTGTTTACAGATGTTGAAAAGGCCAATATGGATATACTGAATACTACTATTCGCCTAAGTATTGGTCTTGAGGATGTAGATGATTTATTTGATGATATAAAACAAAGTATTGAAAGCGCCTAATTTATAATGATATGGACAAAAACGATATACAGAAAATAAACAATGATAAATCTAAGGAATCCTATGATTTCGATAAGATTATTGATCGCTCAGAAAGTGGCGACTTAAAGCATGAAGCATTGTTGCCAAGATGGAGACGTAATGATTTACTTCCATTATGGGTTGCTGATATGGATTTTGAAACACCAATGTTCATTACAGACGCTTTGAAGAAACGTCTTGAGCACTCACTCTTTGGATATACTGTTGAACCTAAAGAATTGTGGCAATCAATCATTAATTGGGTTAAAGAACATCATCAATGGGAACTGAGACGTGAATGGCTCAAGTTTATACCTGGAATCGTTAAAGGTATTGGTCTTGTTATTAATGTATATACTAAACCAGGAGATAAAGTAATTATACAACCTCCTGTTTATCATCCTTTCCGATTAACTCCTGAAGGAAACAACCGTGAAGTAGTTTTTAATCCCCTAAAACTACGTGATGATGGCTATTATGATATGGATTTTGACAATCTTGAAAAAGTTTGTGATGACAAATGCCGAATATTCATACTCTGTAATCCTCACAATCCTGGAGGTATATGCTGGTCAAAAGAAACATTGCAAAAACTAGCAGATTTCTGTTACGATCATCATTTGCTTGTTATATCTGATGAAATTCACTGTGACATGGCTATATTCGGACATAAGCACATACCATTTGCTACAGTAAGTGACAAGGCCAGAGAAAACAGTATCACTTTTCAGGCACCAACAAAGACATTCAATATTGCGGGAATTATTTCAAGCTATGCCATTATACCAAATGCTGATATAAGAAAAAAATTCTATGGTTGGATTAATGCAAATGAACTTGATGAAGCTAACATTTTTGCTCCAATCGCAACTATTGCAGCCTTTACTAAAGGTGAAGAATGGCGAAAATCGATGCTTTCATACATCGAAGATAATGTGAGATTTGTTGAAGAATACTGCGAAAAGAATATTCCACAAATTCATCCTTTGCGCCCACAGGCATCTTTTCTTGTATGGCTTAATTGTCGTGAACTAAATTTAGACCATCACGATCTACTTGATTTGTTTATTGACAAAGCTCATCTGGCACTCAATGATGGAGAAATGTTTGGTCAAGGAGGTGAAGGTTTTATGAGAATAAATATAGCAACTCCACGATCTGTAATAAAGCAAGCATTAGATCAATTAGCAACAGCTGTCAACAACTTACAATAAATTGTTGACAGCTGCTGTCCGAATTTTACTCGGACATAAATTAAAGAATAATCACTTTTTTAATGAATGATTATTTAAAATCATTATCGTTTTGAGTTGGCAGAGTTTCATATCTATCACTCAACACGATGATGACTTTTTTATACAAATTGAGAATTTAGCATTTTATCCCCAAACTTCTTTTGCTATTTCCTTAACAAGTTTGATTTTCGCCCACTGCTCTTCTTCATTCAGTTTATTGCCAATTTCACAAGAAGCAAAGCCGCATTGAGGACTGAGGTAAAGACGATCAAGAGGTATGTATCGTTCAGCCTCATGAATACGGGCAATTATGGTCTGCTTATCTTCTAGTATCGGACTTTTTGTTGTAATCAGTCCCAACACAACTTTCTTATCAGGAGCAACATGTGCCAAAGGCTCAAAACCACCAGAACGCTCATCATCATACTCCAGATAGAAAGCATCCACATTTTCACGAGCAAAAAGAAAATTCTCTACTGCATCGTATGCACCTTCAGAAGCCCATGAAGAATGGTAGTTTCCACGACAGACATGCGTACT
>JAGPJJ010000188.1 GCA_018054505.1 Prevotella sp. | reverse complement strand
GGTAACCCAAATTCCTCCAGTGGTATGTATCCAAAATAATATTTACATCCTACACTGATAATATAGTCTAATACATCTTTATATTTCCCGTTTTTAAACCAATCATCAAGAATATAGCAATACTCTACTTTATAATTCAATTCTGAAAACAATTTAGTATATTGCTTTTTCTTAAAATCACAAGTTTGCAATTTTTCATCGACGCTGCCAGCAATCTCTTGATGCTTGACTTCCAAAATAAAAACTGTGTTATTTACTATAACATATATACAATTATCAGGCAATAACTTTTTCGATAGATGCTTTGTCCAATCAACATGATTGTCTGCTAAAAAAACATATAATTCATGTTTTTTAAAGAGTCTCGCTACAAGCTTCTCATTATAAAAAACTTTTGTTTTGTCAACAGAATATCCACTTTGTTGATTTAGAAAGACTGCCAAATCAACATTGGCCTCATATCTTAGTCCTGTAATAGTATTAGAGCCACCAGTTCCTCCTTTTATCATTGATTATCAACATTAGTTCGTTCACAAACTCCGTTATAATATCCTAAAGCAAAAGCTGCATGAGGACTTTTGTGTCTTTGAGCTCCAGCTTGGCTTTCTTCCAAACCAGATAAGACTGAGTCAATAGACAGTGAGCCATCCAGAGCATATCCAGCTTTATATCCAGCTTCATAAGCACATGCAGCACATTTGTGCCTTCCAATACCGCCTTGATCAGTTGGTAGACTATTCATTTGACTCTCAAGATTCTGATGTTTTTTTTCACAAGCCATGTTATTCTTTTATTAGTTTTATAAAATCTCCTATATTTGTAAGATTGTAAGTACTTGGAATAATATTGTATGCTTCTTCTAATTTATTCTTAGCTGAGAGCCATCCTTTGCCATCAGTTATCCAAACAAATTCGAATCCATTAATACTATTAATTTTGGGAGCAATATCAGAATACGAACGAGCTACCTCATTTAATTTTGAACCATTGCTGCTATAAAAATTAACCTCTATAAAGTAGGTTTTTGTTTTTGTCTCAATAACAAAATCGAAACGTTTTAAATCAACACCTAGAACTGAAAGTTCATCATAATCCGTAGAACTAACTTGTTCTTTATAACTAATAGCATTTTTTGAGAAGATACGAGCTACGGTCTTCTCCATAATATCGCCACCTCTATTTTTACGTGCATTAGTATCCAAACCGGTCTCAACTCCAAAAACATAGTCAACAAGATTAGTTATTTGTTTATTTTTGAAAACCTCTTTCAAGCCTGTATCTTCAATAAATTCAATAACTCCTTCTGGACTATCAAAGAATGAGCTAATTGATTTTAAATCACCATTTTTATCAAATGATTTTTTATTATCTTTACGCCGTACAGCGATCAAAATATCAAGCACGGTAAAAACATTATTGTTTTCTTGCCACAATTGACGAATTGCAGCTTCCATATCTTCTTTTCCTATTAGATAATTAAGTTGGTGAAGTTTAATAGAAACGGCATTTACATTTCTACTAATCTTCTCAAAATCACAAAAGTAATCTAATGTCGCATTAGTGTCTAATAATTGCGACATAAATTCATCATACTGTTCTTTTGTATGTGCGTTGTTCATAAATCGTATTTATATTAATATTAGTCTCAGATTCCCTAGCAGCAATATTATCATAATTTCTTATTAATAATTCCGAAAGTTTACCCCTTTTGCTTGGATTGGCACTCACAGATCTACTAGTAAAGACTCTTTGTATATCATATTCTGAATACAGGTCATCAAAAAAGGTATCATCAGGATTTCGTCCTCTACAATCTGAATTACTCAGCATTAGCAAACATCCTTTTCCTGACAGTCTATCATAATACTCCTTCAAACGTATTTGTTCCTCGTCATTAAATGCTTCTTTCGCGTAAGAATTAAAGCTAGATGTGGCATCTAATGGACGATATGGGGGATCAAAATACATGAATGTATTTTCTGTAATATAATCTTCAGTTCGCTCAAAATCACCATTTATCATTTGAACTTTTTGTAAAAGTTCACTATCAGAATATATCGTATCTGCATCACATATTTTAGGATTGGAATAGCGACCAAAAGGAACATTGAATTTACCTTTAGAATTAACACGATATAATCCATTGAAACATGTTCTATTTAGAAAAATAAAATACATAGTGTTTTCAATATCTGATAATGCGTTATTATTATAAATATCACGTGACTCAAGATAAAAAGCTTTTCTTTTTTCTTCTGTCAATAGTCTCACATATTCACGTTGAATTTGTTCTAAAGATATTATTATTTTCTCAGGATATGTCTTTATAACATTATATGCTTTTATTAAATCTGGATTGACATCATTGATAATTGCTTTAGTTATATTATTAAATTTCTGCAACATAAAAAATAACATAGCGCCACCTCCAACAAAAGGTTCTATGTATGTCATATTTTCCATATTTCCAAGCTCATGAGGAAGTAACATATTAAATGTATCAATAAGTCTTTTTTTTCCTCCGACCCACTTTATAAAAGGTTTTGCCATATTCTTTATCTATAATGTTCTATACTTACGTCTTGCAAAGATAGTCCTTTTTATTGAATCAAACAATATGTTTAAATTTTAAATTTAAGCAAAATATGATTTTTATATAGTCTATAAAAATAAAGGGACTCTACAATGTTCAATTTATAAAACATTATAATTGGAGCAAGTATACAAAAAAAATCAATACGTGATATTGATTTGATATAAAAGTTATGCCTAAATTACTCCGCTAATGTCTTTCTCTGCGAAATAATGCAGCTTGCTGCATTCGTCTGCGTCATCTGCGTGATCTGCGGGAGAATATTCACGCAAGAGTACTCAAACTATCAGCCAGAAAACAAACAACACTTTATCTGCGAGACCCTCATAAACGAGAAAGAGGGATGCGCATTAGCACATCCCTCTCTCGTTATCCTGCAATCCATACCGTGCAGCTAAGTAGCGCTGTGAGCGCTGCGATTAACCATATTAAGTTTGTTATGATTTTAATTAATTCGTTGAAATCGTGATAGCTCATTCGGCTAATCCTGTGTTTCATTCTGTTGCGTTCCGAGCAACCCTAGAAGACTTGAAGCGATAGCGATTACTATCTTTATGATCCATGAAATGTTTACTTTGTTCTTTTCCATTTTGTTCTGTTTTTAATCGTTGTGTTTGTTTACTTGTGTGATGCTTTCTTGCTGGCTTTTCTTGGCACCTTTAGGTGCGTTTCGTGATAGCTTTTCCGAAATTACGTGAGCAATAGAGGCCGTTTTTCCTTGGTTTCTGCATTTCTTTTCCGTGAGAACGGCCGTTAACTATATGCCTTATCTTGCACGAGCCTTATCTTCCCTGTGAAAACTAGTGTTAAACAAGTCCCCCTCTGCTGCGCATCAGAGGGAGACAATGTTTAAGGCTGAACGACTCCGCCGTTTGCGTCACCACTATCTGGTGCTGTCTTGATTTTGGTGTACTCTGCGTACTCCTTCATCTTCGTACCAGTTACCAATGCCTTTGTACGTGTCTTTG
>JAGPJJ010000042.1 GCA_018054505.1 Prevotella sp. | reverse complement strand
GATTGCGATAAGGCACTATTACGCCTACAGTTTTATCAGCATTGAATTTAACTCCATAGAATCTGTATATGCGTCTTAGTATATCTGTCACTATTTTAGCTTCTTCCGAGTTTACCTTGTCTGATATGTTAGGTTCCTTACAGAATATTGAAGGAATGAATACCATTCGGTGAGCCTTTAATGCATCATCAAGATAGTCAATTGATTCCAATGGATATTCAAGTTGCTTTTTTGTCTGATGTTCAAGAGGAACTGGTTGCAGATTTTCCTTAAAATAAAACATCTTATTAGGAAATTCCGCAATGTCAGGATGCATGCGTCCTTGACGCCTTAACACACCTGTAAACTCATTTCTGTTATTGGTATTCTCAATATGTATGAGTCTTTCAAACAATGAGTTGCGACAGTTGTCAAGGCAAATATTGTTAAGGTTTACATCATTTACAGATGAAACCGCAGAATCTTGCTGAACCACTGCTGGTAACTGTTTGTAGTCACCAATAAGAACGAACTTGGAATCAGCTTGAGCCAATAGTCCGATGATATTTGGTTCCAATATCTGACTTGCCTCGTCAACAATAACAGTTGAGAAATTCTTTAGATTGAATAGGTAAGATTTACCTTGAATTGTTGATGTTGTGCCAACAATTACTTTGCAATCCAAAATCCTTTGTCTTATGACATTCAATTTCGGACAGTGTTCTATAATTTGTGATAATAGGTGTTGTTTGTATTTTGTGTCACAAGTAAACTCATTGCCGATACGTATATAATCAATATCGTTGTCAGTTAGCATTCCGCATATTTCATCAACGGCTCTGTTTGTATAGCTCATAAGCAGAATAGACTGGTCGGAACTTATTGATTCCTTAACCATATATTGCAATGCCATACTTGTCTTTCCTGTCCCAGGAGGACCTACAAGCAGAAAATAGTCAAGTGCCTGTTTGGATTTAAGTATAATTTTGTCATACGAAGGATTGTAGCTACAACTTAATTGTATGCTTTCATCCTTACGTGGTTGACGTTGCGCCAAAAGCAGGTCTTTGAAGCTTTGTCGTGAAGTGATAAATCGATGAAGTGAACGGATTGCTGAAGTAGTAGATGCATCACTGCCACTGTGTTCTATCGCATAAGTCGTGTCGGTAAACACGGACGAATCTTGTTGCCCGTCTGTTAAATGCACTGTCAGACTATTTGAATGTATATCCGTAAGATTACCCTTAAACAAAAGAGCCTTTCTTACATCAGGTTCTTCGTTTCCATTATATGCGTACATATATATCATGTCGCCCATTCTGAAGTTTGGAAGAAAGTCTGCGCCTTGATCAGGAACGCTGAATGTTATCGTATCATACCCGTTGAAGTCATTGCTTTTCTCCTTGTTTACTATTCTCAAGTCGGTATATATGTTTCCAGTCTCTTTTTTCTCTGCCAATGGCATATTCCACAAATCGGCAATGCTGTTGCCTACACCTTCTTGCGAACCTACTTTACTAGCCAACTGCTCTCTATACACAAACGTCATCATTCTATTGAAGTATGCCTTCTCAAGACTTGATAGATTATGTAGCGGCGTTAGTAATTCGTTGAATCTAGGTAATATCCAGTTGTTGAAAAAATTATTGTTTAGTTGGTTTTCATTTAAAGTTTCGGCAGAAAGTTCTTCAATAACTCCGTCAAATCCATTTATCGCAAAACTGAATTCATTTGCGACCAACTGATTTCTGAATTTAATTGCTTCACGGAATAACTTTTGATAAAAGTTTACCACGACAAGTCCTCCTGGTAAAGGATATCTAGAGTAGAGTAGTCTTATATCTGTCTTATTACTGCCTACATGAAAATTCTGCTTAAGTACGCCATAGTATAATAACAGCTGTACATAATGATCTTCTTTTTGAAAGCTTCCGTATTCATTTGGTTGATTACTTTGTATGTTGAAGTTGCTTCCAGACTTCTGCTCTATAAGTAGAGAAAAATCAGTAGTCATAAGGTCGGCGCGTCCCTGTATGCCAAGTTGTTCACAGATAAACGAAGGCTCTAGTATGGCACTGCTTTTTCTATCCGAAGCTAGATAATTATCTCTGATATAATCAACAATTTGTTGAATGTTTCTAGTCTGTCGGATCGCAGCTGCACGGAAATCCTCCTTTTTATTTAAATCAGGGCACGTGCAATATTCCAGTGCTTTCTCTTTGAAGTTCTTCTTAAATGTCTCTGCCCAGTTGTATTGTGACTTACTATTTATGATGTCATCAAGAGCGCTTCCTGCGAAATTACCTATTAATATTGCTTGACTATTGGCAGCCGATGACATACTGTTTACTGTATATGCCAATGGGTTATGCCCATAATCAGTGAAGCATCTTGCAATGTTGCTTATGTCAATAAGAAAATCAGGCTCAATAACAATAATCGAAACTTCACTGTTTCCGCCGTACTCTTCTAAAGGCGAAGTGACGTCAATAAGATTTATCTGCATACCTTCTCTCAAAATATCCTGAAGATATGATTGTTCATCTTTCAGATGTATGGTAATCTCTTTGTTGGTAGAATCCTGATCTATAGAGGCTGTGAGCTGTTGTTCATCAAAGGCTTTTACTATACAGCGAATATAGCGATAGTCAATATGGCGATATTCACCTTGTGGTTTGTCCTCGACGGGAAGGATGCCAACTAGTGAAGACGGGATGTCTGTATCAAAAACAGCAGAGATGAAAATTGCTAATGCTCGGCAATCATACATTAGATCATTTTTGTCAATAGCCTGTGTATGATTACTGTTACGTCTCATGCGTTGAATTGCAATCGCATCATTCGTCGCTACATGGTGTTTTTTACAGAGGAAATCTACCTGGGAAAATAAATTACCGAAAGCAAGGTTGTTGCCTGATAATCCCTGACTGCATGTAAGAACAAGAGTCTCATGCAGCATTTTGTTTTTAGGTGCTTCTTCATCCGCGCGAATGATATCCAGAATGCGGTCAAAGAGTTCATTGCTTGAGATAAAATTAGGCATCAGTATTCTTTTCCCAATCAAGAAGTTGTTTCTTCAAATCTCGTCCCCAATGGTATTCGCCCAGCGTTCCATCTTTATGAATGATGCGGTGGCAAGGCACAAGCATTGCTATTGGATTTTGAGCTACGGCACTAGCAACAGCCCTGACAGCCTTTGGCTCACCAATACGCTCAGCCAATTCCTGATAAGAAATAGTCTCACCTTTTTGTACGTTCATCAACTCTTTCCAAACCTTTAGTTGAAAATCTGTGCCATGAAGGTCTATCTTAATATCATGTTTATATCCGTCAAAGATTACTCTCTTTACGGTGTCAGCCATCATGTCATCTTGTGTTGTAGGAGTGTATACGCCCCAATGAGAAGCAAGTTCGTGAATAACCTCCATTTTATTATATCCCAAGAACTGTAGGTCGCATACACCTTTAGATGTGCTTGCTACCACAATTGTTCCGAATTTACATTCTGCGAAACCATAAACTATTTCAGTATCCATAAATTATTGTCCTCCAAGTCTTTCAAAAAATGTTATTACTTCTTCCCATGTCTTAAATTCCTCACTCCCATACTCTATTACGGTACCCATAAAATTTTCATCGGGAAGGGAATCAATCATATAATCTCCATAAAGCAGATGCTTTTGGTTTGTGAAAATAATGTGATTGTATGCTGGTGCTGATAAATATTCTTCAACCCAATTTTGCACCTTCTCTGTATATTCGTGATTGTTAGTTGGTGCTTCGGCAACGATATATACGTTATAGTTTTCTATCAACATCTCGTAAGCCTTATGCATACTGCTTGTCGGCTTATCATAGCTGTCATGTAATGCATCATAATTAATGTAAACAATCGGACGCTCTTTTCCTTGCTGTTCGTCATCAATCCATCTTATTATAGGAATGAGATAGTGATGTGCAACTTTATCTATCAATCTGTGCTCACCATGAAAATATATTGCATTTGGATAGTGACTTCTAAAAATATCGAAAGTATGTACAACGGGGTCATTGTCTCCAAACATACCGATAACTCTATTTTTGTCATTATCGTTTATGTCCTTGAAACTTAGACCTGTAATATCCTTATATTCTTTAATCAGAGACTTGTTGACCATAATTTCATTCACTCCATCTTTACGTGGATTCTGAAATTCCTGTCGACCTGTCATGCTGCTCATTGTGTCACCCATTTGGAAAGCAGGGTTAACAAGTATTCTGTCAAAGCCATGTAGCATTTCTGTAAACATACCACCCATAGAAGTTCCGATAATCAAATCAGGCTTTTCATTTTCAGCCATAGATTTTAATAGCTGTAAAGCTTCTTCTGGATGTACAGGTATGTCTTCTGCAATGATTTTAGCTTCAGGCATCAGCTCTTGAAGCATCTTCACAGTTCCGCTTTGTGCTGAAGAAAGGAAACCATGAACATACATAATCTTTTTCCCCGCCATCAATTCGGGAAACTGTTTTATATAAGGATTCTCCATTTTAAAATCTTTTGTTTTGCAAAGATAGTGCAAGCGAGTACAAAATCATTAAGTTTACTTGAATGTTTTGTCGAGCGTAGCCTTATCTTATGCAAAGATAGTGCAAGCGAGTACAAAATCATTAAGTTTACTTGAATGTTTTGTCGAACGTAGCCTTATCTTATGCAAAGATAGTGCAAGCGAGTACAAAATCATTAAGTTTACTTGAATGTTTTGTCGAGCGTAGCCTTATCTTATGCAAAGATAATGCAAGCCGGACACAATACAAAATAAAAGATGTGTTTATTTTAAGATATCCTAACTGATTCTTAATAGAATATACCATATACAAAAAAGTCCGTGGAAAAGAATATTTCCACAGACTTTAAAAATAAATTATCTCTGTGTAACTATTATCTTATGAATAGAAGTTCGCGATATTTAGGGAGAGTCCAAAGTTCATCGCTAACGATAAGCTCCAGTTTATCAGTCTGATATCTTATTTCTTCCATTCTTGGAGCAATTGTATCGTGATATGCAACAGCACGTTCACGTGCATCTTCAATTTTGTTGGCACGTTTACGCGCGTCGACAAGTTCCTCGACACCTGTTTCGATTTTTTGAGTACGCTCTGCAATCTCCTTGATAATCTTCATGTTGCGCACAGTGAGTGTTTGTCCCTCTTCGCGACCGAAAATATTGATCATGCTTTGAACGTTTTTAGCTAATTGACTCTGATAATGAGTTGCAATAGGCACGATATGATTCATAACAAGGTCACCCATTACGCGTGCTTCAATCTGAATCTTCTTGGTATAAGTTTCCCATTTCACTTCATTGCGAGCTTTAAGCTCATGATCTTTCATAACATTCATGTCCTCAAACATTTTCACACTCTCGCTGTCAAGATAGCGATCGAAACAAACTGGACATGAAGGCTCGCAGTCAAGTCCGCGTTTAGCAGCTTCTACTTTCCAATCCTCACAATATCCGTTGCCGTCAAAACGTATAGGTTTGGTAGTCTTTATATCTTCACGGACGATATCAATAATTGCAGAGTTTTTATCCTCTCCCTTTGCTATAAGTGCGTCAACACGTTTCTTGAAGTTTGAAAGCGCTTCGGCAACAGCCGTGTTCAATACAATCATCGCACTAGCACAGTTTGCTTCACTACCAACAGCACGGAATTCAAAGCGATTTCCTGTGAATGCAAATGGTGAAGTGCGGTTACGATCGGTGTTGTCAATCATGAGTTCTGGAATCTCTGGAATGTCAAGTTTCATTCCCTTTTTCCCAGCTACAGTAAACAAATCTTTTTTATCTGATTTCTCGATATGATCAAGCAAGTCACTAAGCTGCTTTCCAAGGAAACTTGAAATGATTGCAGGAGGTGCTTCGTTAGCGCCTAGACGATGATCATTTGTTGCACTCATTACACTCGCTTTAAGTAATCCGTTGTGACGATATACTCCCATAAGCGTTTCAACGATAAAGACAACAAAGCGTAGATTGTCCTCTGGTGTTTTTCCAGATCTATGTAAGAGAATGCCTGTATCTGTAGTGAGACTCCAGTTGTTGTGTTTGCCACTACCGTTTATACCTCCGAAAGGTTTTTCGTGTAGTAGAACCCTAAAGCTATGTTTGTGGGCAATCTTCTTCATAAGACTCATCAATAGCATATTATGATCTACTGCAAGATTGCATTCCTCAAATATTGGAGCAAGTTCAAACTGCCCAGGTGCAACTTCATTGTGACGTGTCTTGCATGGAACACCAAGTTCTAGTGCCTGAATTTCAAGATCTTTCATGAATGCCTGTACACGGTCAGGAATAGTGCCGAAGTAATGGTCATCCATCTGCTGATTTTTCGCTGAATCATGTCCCATAAGCGTGCGTCCTGTGAGCATAAGGTCTGGACGAGCAGAATATAAATTTTCGTCAACAAGAAAATACTCTTGTTCCCAACCAAGATTGGCACTTACCTTTTTCACATCTTCATTGAAATAGTGACATACTTCTGTTCCTGCAACGTTTACAGCATGTAGGGATCTAAGCAATGGAGCTTTGTAATCAAGAGCTTCACCTGTATATGATATAAAGATGGTAGGTATGCACAATGTGTCATCCATAATGAATACTGGAGATGTTGGGTCCCATGCGCTATATCCACGAGCTTCAAAAGTATTTCTGATACCTCCACTAGGGAAACTGCTGGCGTCAGGCTCCTGCTGGACAAGAAGTTTACCCGAAAATTCTTCAATCATTCCGCCCTTTCCATCATGCTCTATAAAAGCATCATGCTTCTCGGCAGTACCTTCAGTCAGAGGCTGAAACCAATGAGTGTAGTGGGTAACGCCATTTTTTATGGCCCAGTCCTTCATGCCTCCTGCTACTGCATCGGCAATACTACGGTCTAGTCTGGCACCGTTGTCAATAACGTCTACCAAAGTTTCATAAATGTCGGCAGGCAGATATTGGTACATCTTCTGACGATTGAACACATACTTAGCGAAATACTCAGAAGGTCTTTCTGTTGGTATCTCTACGTTGATTGGCCTTTTTTTAAAGGCTTCAGCTACAGCCTCAAATCTCAAGTTTGCCATTGTTTTTAGTTCTTTATTGTTAATCCAAATTGAATGCTATTAAGTTTGCAGTATTAAAAAAAGGACCCTCGCAGTGCGCGAGAGTCCTTCACATAAATATCTTTACCAGAATTTGTTGTTTTCTTTACTATACTCGAAGCCGACAGTTGCCAACTTTTTTTCAAGATGCGTGCGGTCTACATTCATGTCGTCGCACAATTCATCAAGAGAAGAGTAGTCATCACGCAACAGCATGTTTAATGTGCTGAAGAGAATCATTGGGTCATTTGGTAGTTTATCCATTTCAATACTTTTTACCTGTAACGGTTGCAAAAGTAATAAAAAGCAATGAAACCGCCAAACATTTTGTTATTTAGCAACAAAATCTCTTATGTTCATTATTATATGCTTGTTAATTTGTTTTGAAACGATATACAGCAAATGTCTTTGCTGGTATTTTTGTTGATATTGTATTGCCTTTAGCTTCAACGTTTGTCGTTTGTGGCACTACATTCTCTTTTTCACTTAATGTGTTTGTTGCAAGTGGATCATTGCTGTGCAAAGTGATGAGTTGTCCGGAACCTAACTTCTTAATTCCATTAAGAGTGATGTTTATATCCTTTTCTGCATCACTAGTATTGGTAACTTTTATGATATAGTTCTTTGAATCCTTGTCATATACAGCACTTGCATACAATCCGTCAGCGCCTTCTACAGGTTTGCCGTTTTCAAGCAGACTAAGTACGTTGGTACCTCGGTTAGTGCCATATAGCATTTGCACATACCAGTTTACAGAACGAACACTTTCAAGATTATTAAACCATATTAGGTCAGGACGCCATTGCCAACCCTCTACGTGTGCAAACAGTGGGGCATAGGTTGCTTGATGTACAACATCTGCATTTCTTTCAAGTCCAGTCATGAATGCTGCTTCAGAAAGTGCAGCTTCAAAATTATTCATAGCGACAGTAGGCTTGTCTCCAAGTCCCCTAACATGGCTTGCATATTCTCCAGCAAAAACTTTTGGTCCCTTACGGCTATATTTGTCATAACGACCAGCATTCTTGAGAAACCAGTCTGGACTCATATAATAGTGCTCGTCAACAAGATCTACACCTACTCGTCTCATTTGCTCCCAGCCATAATCAAATTCTTTACCACTTGCTGAAGGGCCTGCAGAACCGCATATCTTGATATTTGGATATTTAGCGCGAATCTGCTTTACAAACATCTCAAGACGTTCAGGATACATTGGTCCCCATTGCTCGTTTCCAATTCCAATCTGCTTCAAGTTGAATGGTGCTGGATGTCCCATGTCTGCACGCAGTTTTCCCCATTTGCTTGTAACTGGACCGTTGGCAAACTCGATTAAATCTAGTGCATCATCAATATAAGGTTGCAACTTGTCAAGAGCTACGTGGGCATTCTTATCATTATCACTGTTTTGATATTGACATGCAAGTCCGCAACTTAAAATTGGTAATGGTTGAGCGCCAATCTTTTCAGAGAGTAGGAAGAATTCGTAGAAGCCAAGTCCCAGAGTCTGGTAATAGTTTGGATACAGACGATGAGGGAATGTGTAGTTCCAGCGGTTCTCATTAAGTGGACGGTTTTCAGGATCACCTACTGTGTTTTTCCATTGATAGCGAGTTGCAAGGTCTGTGCCTTCAACAATACATCCACCAGGGAAACGGAATACACCAGGATGAAGGTCGGCAAGATCTTTCACGAGATCGGCACGCATTCCATGCCAGTTATCCTGTGGCATTAAACTGATATGATCTAAATCTACGCTTTCGCCAGACATAAGGAATATTCTCATGAATGCCTTCTCCATTGTCTTGTCTGAAGTTAGTGTAGCTGTATACTTTTGCCATTGATTGTTTGTTACAACAATCGTGTCTTGGCTGATAGGCACATCATCTTCGCCAACAAGTTCCACACGGAATTTTGCGCTTTTTCCTTGTAGCAGGTTTAGGCGTGCATAGATAGAAAAGTCATATTTCATACCTTTCTTTATTCCCATACCAAAGAAACCATGGTTTTCCAACCCTGATTGCTTTTCACGATGTCCTGAAGGAGACACTGTTACATAATGAGGATTTCTGTCTAATGCTGGTTTGATGTCGTTGATAACGACGTTGCCAAATACATTCCATCCCATCAGTCGTTCAGGAAATTCAAATGAACGGTTTTCTACCATTTCGGCATAGAGTCCGCCATCGGCACCGAAATTTATATCTTCAAAGAAGATTCCGTACATTGTTGACTGGACAGGTGCACCTGGTTTGGTGTTTACTGTGAACTGATGCTGCGCACTAGCACTGATAGAAGTCAATGCTGCCAAAAGCATAGTAGATAGTAATCGGTTTTTTCTCATAATTTGGTTTTATTGCTTTTAGATATATTAATAGTGATGCAAAAATACGAAAATCCACCTCATGCGAGGTGGACTTTCTATCATAATAAGGTGGATATTTTACAAATTGTATTAATGATACACTAAAATGTATTATTTTACAACAGATAAGGAGAAGTTAAATTCTCTATCTTGATAGTGTAGACGATATCTTTCGAGTGGCCATGCACCCCAACTATTAGTACCTCCTACACCCATCTGTACTCCATCAATGCATAAATTGGTGTATTTTGATTTAGGTACGTCTGGACTGTGACGCTGTTTCTTTTCTGCACCTTCATCAAGATCCTTTATTGCATAGTGTAATGCACTTGCAGAGAACAGATTATCACTGTTTATGCGTAGTCCGAAACCGTTGTTGTCTGTCTGATTCCAGTAGCGAAGATCTGACTTTGTTCCATTTTCCTGTGGTCGGATATATGGGAAGTACTGTTGTTCCGTAGTCTGTGAATATATGCCTACATTGGCGAAATCTTTTCTGTCATTGTAGTTCTCAACAGGACCACGACCATAATAGGTACTATTGTCCATAGAGTAAGGCATTTCCATTACCATTCCGAAACGGAACATATCTGGGATTTCAGCACCCTTTGTTGTGTTAAGCTTTTGGTTAACGTTCATTGTTCCATCTGCGTATACAACATATTTCAGTACAAGTTGAGCCTTTACCTCAGGCATGTCGTAAACTGCTGATATTTCAGCAACTTTACCACTGTTTTCTGTCTTAACTTTGTTAGCATTTAGGGATACAAGATTCATCTTTGGATTATGCCATACTGCGAATTTCTTCTGCATATCTGCACCCATATCATTATCAGTTACAGCACGCCAGAAGTTTGGTTTCAGAGTTCCACCTTCTCCTAGATAGTTTGTGCCATTTACATTATATTTGGTGAGAAGTCCTGTAGTCTTGTCAAATGCTATTTGCATGTTGTTGGTTGTGACTGTTATTACAGGACTATTCTTCTTGTTAGCTACGTTAACTTTCCCTTTTCCTGAATAAGTTACAATACTTGGAGCTTTAGCACCATTCTTAACCAACAACTGCTGATAGGCAATAGTCTGGTTTTCTGCTATCAATGGTTCTGCCTTCTTTAGTTTGAATTCTATATTCAAATAAAGCTCATTACCTTCAGCCTTATATGGAAGAGTGTATTCCTTTGTCTGTTGCGGTGCAACGTCAAGATCATTAATTTCTCCACTGCTTACAGGCTTACCATCATTAATCAGAGTCCATACCATTTTGTAATTACTGAGGTCACGGAAGAAATATTCATTATGAACATTAATCTTTCCACTCATTAAATCAATTGGATTAACCCAAATATCCTGATATTGGTATGCAAGCTCATAAGCATGAGGATTGAGCTGACGATCAGGACCTATGATTCCGTTACAATTAAAATTGTTGTCTGATGGGTCATAATTGTTGTAGTCGCCACCATAAGTATATTCTGTATCTTTAGACCAGTTTGCTGTAATTGAATCATAATCAGCTACAGTGCGATTTGCTTTGTAATCGAGCTTGCGATGCAATCCCTGATCAACAAAATCCCAATCAAAACCACCTTGGAATTTAGGATACTTGCGAATCAACTGCCAGTATTCAGCTAGGTTTCCACCAGAATTACCCATTGTGTGATTATATTCACATTGTATTAATGGACGAGTGTATGTAGTATCTTTAGAATATCTCTCGCAGTCGTTTACAGAGTAATACATTGGACAGAATATATCTGTATTTTCTCCGGTCTTTCCAGCCTGCTCATATTGTACAGGACGGCTTTGGTCAAAACTCTTTATCCATTTGTAGGCATCAATAAAATTCTTGCTGTTTTTAGTTTCGTTTCCAAGGCTCCAAACGATTATGCTCGGATGGTTGTATTGCATAGAGACATTATGCTGGTTACGTTCCAAGATCTGTTTTGCAAATAATGGAGTTCCAGAAATAGCATCTGGATTATAACCGAAGCCATGACTTTCTTGATTAGCCTCTGCAACGACATAAAGTCCATATTTATCGCAAAGATCATACCAACGAGGATCATCAGGATAATGACATGTGCGTACTGCATTTATATTTAGACGCTTCATAATCTTGATATCTTGAATCATTCTTTCAAGACTTAGATTATAGGCTCCATCAGGATCCATCTCGTGGCGGTTTGCTCCTTTTATAAGTACAGGTTGACCGTTCACAAGTAGCTGGCTACCTTTGATTTCAACTTTACGGAAACCAATGTTCTGCTTGATAACTTCCTTAACATTGTTCTTCTTATCCAATACAGTTGCGACCAATGTATATAAATAAGGTGTTTCTGCAGTCCATTTCTTTACGTTGCGAATCATGAATCTAGCACTTCCAATGTTTCTGTTCTTAAAATTAGACTTTGTTTTTAGAACACTGGTACCATTGGCATTAAATATTTCAAAGTTGATGATAGGATTTCCTTTTGCAGTAACCTTAACCAAAGCTTCGCCGTCTTCATAATTATTTGTAAGAGTAGGAGTGATATGCATGTCTTCAACATGAATATTATTGTCGCGTGCATATAAATAACATTCTCTTGCTACACCAGAAAGACGCCAGAAATCTTGGTCTTCACAATATGAGCCGTCACTCCATCTAAATGTTTGGAATGAAATAAGATTGGTTCCTTTCTTAAGATATTTTGTTATATCAAATTCTGCAGCTACTTTACTATCTTCTGTATAACCTACATAGTGACCGTTGACCCATAGATACATATTTGATGTAACAGAACCGAAATGAGCTATAACTTGTTTGCCATCCCAATTTTCTGGAATATTTATGATGCGTCGGTAACTTGCTACATGGTTATCTTTTGTAGGAATCTGTGGAGGGTTATCTTGAAAATGTCCACGCCAAGCAAAACCATTGTTGACATATTCAGGATCACCATATCCGTTGACTTCCAAAATACCTGGAACAATCATATTTCCCCATGCAGAATCATTAAAGTCGGTCTTAAAAAACTCTGTTGGTCTTTGATCGGCATTCTCAACCCAATTAAATTTCCAATTTCCTTCAAGAGAAAGGTAGTTGGCTGATTGATACATGTTTCCTTTTTGGGCCTCGTCTACTGAATTGAAGGCAAAAAAGTTTGTGTGAAGTTTAAATCGGTTTACTTCATTCACTTCCATGTCATGCCATTCTGTAAATGTAGGCTGCTGTGCTAATGCAACAGATGCGCATGCCGAAAAGGCAAGACAGGCTAAAATTTTATTCTTGTTCATGTCGATAGATTGATTATCTGATTGAAATGGTTATTTTGAAATATTTATGCAAATATAACGAAAATACCTAGCAACGGCAAATAAAAAAAATTAAATTATATGTAATGGTATAAACGAAATTTTTATTTTTAGCTTTGCCTGATTTGTATTGTCTATATAATATCTTGTTCTGCATACATATTTAATATGAATGTTGAATTCTGTTTTTTATTACATTATTATTTACATAACAAGCTTGCAAACTTGATAATTAA
>JAGPJJ010000041.1 GCA_018054505.1 Prevotella sp. | reverse complement strand
AAAAAATGGTCTATGCGGAAAAGTTTATAAAATATGAATTCTATAGCCTATTCAACAATTCCGAAAAAGATGGGGAAATATATCTAATGGAGAAGACAGTCTGCTAGAAGCATCACTTTTTGATTGAGATAATTTGTTCTGTAAACAATAACCCCGAAGCACTATTTTAAAGAGCTTCGGGAACTATTCACATGTTATTCCTTATTTTATCAGACAGTCCTCCTTTGCCAATAGGCAAACAAAATAAGAATATAAAAGACATTTATTGATTATCAATAGTATACGTTTCTTTCTAATAGAAGCAATAATAATCAAATCCTTTTATAGTAAAAATGAATGAAATGCAGCAAATATAAAATCACCTTTTTCGGTGTGCCTTTGAGTGATTAGACCCTAATCACTCTAAAAATCATGTAGGACAATCGAGTGATTAGGGCCTAATCACTCCCTGAAATGTATAACAATAGACAAACATACATGGTCTAATATGTTGTATAACAATACGTTTCGCAAAAACATGTAGGAAATGGCATTAAAAAATCAAAAAATAAAAAATATTTTTGATCGTCATGACTCAGTCGGTTTCATAATTTGACTGCTGGAATGAACTATATTGGAGAGGATCATGTGATGAATTCTGATAAAGATATATAGAATTTCTAATTTGCATATAGATACCAAAAGTGACACTTGATAAGTTAAACCTAATATAATGGGGTTGAGGTTAAAATCTAGAGGAGTGGCTGATACAAGATACTTTCTCTTTAGGATTGCTAAAAACTATGCGTGGAATTATTAAATCCCTTGGTTTATGAACAGAAGGCAATCTGTCCTAATATTATTTTATAATATGCTCCATTTTAATGCTTAAGTATATGTAATAATATGTTTGTAGTTATGATCATCTTATAAGAAGACTAGGGTAGAGTATAGACACAAAAAAACCGTTAGACTCTTAGAGTCTAACGGTAATCTCTCATTTTTCAGTTCGAGCTTCTGATTACTTAACAGGAGCAGCAGCTGTGTCAGCAGCAGCAGTGTCAACGGCAGCTGAATCATTAGCTGTATCAACAGCTGTTGTATCAGAATCAGCGTTAGCAGCAGGAGCTGCAGTTTTGTTACCACAAGATGCGAATGAGATAGCTGCGATAGCTACGAACATTAAAACTAATTTCTTCATTTTCTTTGCTTTTTTAAATCTGTAAAACAATCATTTGTTTATTAAAACGTTGCAAAGGTAAGTATTTTTTTAATACGTTGTTCACTTTTTAACGATTTTTTTTGCCGCTCTTTGTAACTTTTTTGTAATCTATTGAAAATCAATGCTTTGCAAATGATAAATAAATGTTAATGATTTTGTGTCCCCAAACAAAAATGTTTTTTAGCATTATTGATCATTTATCTTCTTACCATGATAATACATGTTGAAGCCGTCTGAAGCATAACCGTTGCCCTGATATTTAAAGTTGTTTGCACTTGATACATCTGGTAATTTTTTTCCATGATAGTATACATTGAATGCGTCTTTGGCATACCCTCCCTCCATAATTAGGAATGAATTAGCGGTAGCATCTTCGACTTTGTTTCCACGATAATACACGTTGAACGCATCTTTTGCATATCCGCGACCTATTTCTTTAAATGTGCTCGGGCTGGCATCATCAAGTTTCTTTCCGTTATAGAAAACATCAAAATTTGTCTTATGGTATCTTGATGTTTCATATCCATTATTATAGTAGTCTTCGTTATCGTCTCTATCATATATGATGTCATCATCATTGTTTATTCTATATCGGCTGTCAATCCTGAAGCCATTAGGATCTACAAATTCCAGAATGTTACCGTTTTTGTAAACGTGTCGGGAATCCTTTGCATACCCATAGCCTAAGTCTTGGAATGTTTCAATGTTAGCAAATCTTAGCATCATTCCATGATAGTAAACATGATTATCATCGTGTGTGTAATCACGTTGTGCGGATGCAGTTATACACATTGCCAAAATAATTGCGGTTAAAATAATTTTCTTCATATTATTGTTTGTTATTAGAATTATCTTTATATAGGGCAAATGTACAATATATTTTGTTAATATACAAATATAGATGTTTGCTTTTTAAAGTTATGAAAAAAGGTTCATCCGACAAATCGGTTGATGGATCACGCACTGAAATTAATGTTCTAGTGCAAAGGTAAGCTGTTTACTTAGTGTATTGAACCCAAATGAACGGTGATATTCCAGCCTTTCTATTCTGTTATTTCATTTTACCGTTTCTCATGTTATTCATTGTATCTTTGCACTACAAATCTACTTTTTACTGAAAAAGCATTGATACTTGTTAAATTATTCATAACTTAGCGCAATAATTTAAAAATACGGTATCCATATATGATAAAAGTGAATGTCGCAATCGTTGGTGGTGGTGCGTCTGGATTCTTTGCTGCTATTATTGCTAAAAGTAAAAATCCCAATGCGAATGTCACTATCTTCGAGAAAAATCAAAAGGCCTTGGCTAAGGTAATGATTACTGGCGGAGGACGATGCAACCTGACTAATACTTTTGAAGATATTTCAGATCTCAAACATGCATATCCTAGAGGATATAAGTTAATGAAACGCTTGTTTAAGCAATTTGATTATCATGAAGTTTATAAATGGTTTGAGGATAATGGTGTTCCATTGGTTACTCAAGAAGACTTGTGCGTGTTTCCTAAATCTCAGGAAGCTTCTTCCATTGTAAATTGTCTTGTTAACAAGGCAAGACGCTTAGGTGTTAATGTTATGACTGGTTATAAACTGGAAAAAACAATACAGACAGAAGATGGACGCTTTATGTTATATTTCCAAAATGGTCAGACGCAAATCTTTGATCGAGTTGCAATTACGACTGGTGGTTCTCCTAATATCAATGATCTAAATCATTTACGCGAACTTGGACATGAAATAGAAACGCCAATACCTTCACTTTTTACTTTTAATATATCTGATAAAAAGGTTTTGGCATTAATGGGCACTGTCGTTAATCCTGTCATGACTTCTATTTCTTCTACTAAATTTCGCTCCCAAGGCCCTCTGCTAGTTACGCATTGGGGATTCAGTGGACCTGCGATACTGAAATTGTCATCGCATGCTGCGCGATATTTGCATGAAAACAATTATAATGTTGATATATCTGTAAATTGGACGAATGTTGCTAATCATTCAGAGATAGAAGAGTATATAAAAAATATTGTCAATGAAAATCCAAATAAACAGCTTGCTTCACTGAGACCTTATGATATGCCTTCTAGACTATGGACATATATTATTGATAAATTATGTATTTCTAGAGAGAAAAAATGGGCTGAGTTGGGAAAGAGTGGTATTAATAGGATAATAGAAGCTTTGACCAATGATATATATCATGTAAGTGGTAAGGGTGCATACCGTGATGAATTTGTTACTTGTGGAGGAGTCTCTTTAAGTAATATAGATTATCATACACTTGAGAGCAAGATATGTCCACATCTGTTTTTTGCAGGTGAAGTGCTTGATATAGATGCTATAACGGGAGGCTTTAACTTGCAGGCTGCATGGACTACAGGATATATTGTTGGGCAAAATATCGTGGAATAGATAGTAAATAATATGTGCAAAGGTACAGAATTTAGTAATTATGGTTGCTAATATCTATATATATGTATAATGATGAACCAAAAATCAATGATTCTTTTTGTGCATGTGATGATTTTTTTGTATTTTTGCAGAGTTTTTGAGTATATATAAAAATCATTATAATGAATATTTCTTATAAATGGCTTAAAGAATACGTCGATTTCGACCTCACACCGCAGGAAACTGCTGATGCGCTGACATCTGTGGGACTGGAAGTGGACGCACTTGAAGAAGTTCAGACTATTAAAGGTGGACTAAAGGGATTGTATGTCGGAAAAGTTCTGACTTGCGAGCACCACCCAAACAGTGATCATCTGCATATAACAACCGTAGATTTAGGCAAGGGTGAACCACAACAGATTGTGTGCGGTGCTCCAAATGTTGCCGCTGGTCAGAAAGTTATTGTTGCCGATTTAGGCTGCGTACTCTATGATGGCGAGGAGTCATTTACCATTAAGAAGAGCAAACTCCGTGGTGTTGAGTCTTTGGGTATGATTTGTGCCGAAGATGAGATTGGAGTAGGTACAGACCATGCTGGAATAATAGTTTTGCCAGAAGATGCTGTTGTAGGAACTCCTGCAGCAGAATATTATCATCTTGAGAGTGATTGGGTAATCGAAATTGATATAACCGCTAACCATGGAGATGCTTTATCTCACTATGGTGTAGCACGTGATTTCTATGCTTGGTTAAAACAGAATGGATATACTACAAGTTTGCATCGTCCTGACTGTTCTGCATTCAAGGTAGACAATGAAGATCTAAAGATTGATGTTGACTTGGAGAATACCGATGCCTGCAAGCGCTATTCATGCATAAGTATTTCTGGATGCGAAGTGAAGGAAAGTCCTGAATGGTTACAGAATAAATTGCGTGTTATCGGTTTGCGTCCTATTAATAATATTGTGGATATCACAAATTATATAATGATGGCTTATGGCCAGCCAATGCATTGTTTTGATGCAGATATGGTAAAGGGACATAAAATCGTTGTACGCACTCAACCAGAAGGAACAAAATTCGTTACTCTAGACGGTGAAGAGCATACATTGGGTGCTAAAGATCTTAGTATCTGTAACACAGAAGATCCTATGTGTATTGCTGGTATCTTCGGAGGAAAAGGTAGCGGAACTTATGATACAACTACAAATGTTGTATTAGAAAGTGCTTACTTCCACCCAACATGGATTCGTAAGAGTACTCGTCGTCATGGACTTAGTACAGATGCAAGTTATCGTTTTGAACGTGGTATTGATCCTAATGGAACAATTTATGCTTTGAAGCAGGCTGCTATTTTGTGCAAGGAACTTGCTGGTGGTAAGATTTCTATGCAGATAAAGGATGTATATCCTAATCCAATTGAAGGTTTCAAAGTAGAATTGTCTTATGACTATGTTCATAATTTGATAGGTAAGGAAATCGGTAAGGATACAATCAAAGAAATAGTTTCAAGTCTGGAAATGCAGATTGAATCAGAAACTGCTGATGGTATTTCTATTGTTGTTCCTCCATATCGTTCTGATGTACAGCGTCCATGTGATGTTGTTGAGGATATACTTCGTATTTACGGATATAACAATGTTGAAATTCCTACTCAGCTTAAGAGTTCACTTACGATAGCTGGTGATGAAGATAAAAAGCATCGTCTTGAAAATCTTGTTAGTGAACAACTTGTTGGTTGTGGATTTAATGAGATATTGAACAATTCTCTATCTAAACTTTCTTATTATTCTGATAATGCCTATAACGCATACACTTTTGATACTACGGTAAAAGTGATGAATCCGCTTAGTGCTGATTTGGGCGTTATGCGTCAGTCTATGTTATTTGGTGGATTGGAGAGCATTCTTAGAAATGTAAATCGCAAGAGCAGTAATCTTCGCTTCTTTGAGATTGGTAATACATATAAGTATGAAAAGTCTAAATGGACTGAAGAGGATCCTGCAAGAGCATACAATCAAGAGCAGCATTTGGCTCTCTGGGTTACAGGAAAGCGTGTAGAAGGTTCTTGGATTCATCCTGATGAAGATTCTAGTTTCTATGAACTTATGGCTTATGTTCAGAATATTTTTGCCCATGTTGGTCTTGGTATAAATAAACTTGTACTTGAAAAGAGCGATAATAACATATTCTCTAAAGGACTTGTTTATAAGAATCGCGGAGGAAAAGTGTTTGCAGAAATCGGTATTTTGAGTGGCAAAGTGCTTAAGAAATTTGATATCGAACAGGCTATTTTCTATGCAGATATCTATTGGGATAATGTCACAAAGGCAGTAAAGAAGGAAACTTTAGAATATCAGGAAATAAGCAAATTCCCTGCTGTGAGCCGAGATTTGGCGTTGCTGATAGACAAGAATGTAGAATTCGATCAGATTGAGCAGATTGCATTGCAGACTGATAAAAAACTATTGAAGAGTGTAGACTTGTTTGATGTATATGAAGGCAAGAATCTGCCTGCTGGAAAGAAGAGCTACGCCATTAACTTTATCCTACAGGATGATACAAAAACCCTGAACGACAAGGCCATTGACGCGATCATGCAGAAGTTGATTAAGCAGTTATGCGCTAAGTTAGGTGCTGAATTGCGATAAAAGATAAAGATAATTTAAGTAAAAAAATAATCGATAAATTTAAAATTCAATGGGAAGAGCATTTGAATATCGTAAAGCTACGAAGATGAAAAGATGGGGTCACATGGCCCGTACATTCACAAAATTGGGTAAGCAGATTGCTATAGCAGTAAAAGCTGGTGGCCCTGAACCTGAGAACAATCCAACACTTCGTGCTCTCATTGCAAACTGCAAACGTGAGAACATGCCTAAGGACAACGTCGATCGCGCAATCAAGAATGCGATGGGTAAAGACCAAAGTGATTATAAGGATGTTACTTATGAGGGATATGGCCCTCACGGAATTGCTGTGTTTGTTGATACTCTTACAGACAACACTACACGTACTGTTGCTGATGTTCGTTCTATATTCAATAAGTTTAGCGGAAACCTTGGTACACAGGGTAGTCTTTCTTTCCTTTTTGACCACAAATGTGTATTCACATTCAAGAAGAAGGATGGTATTGATATGGATGAACTTATCCTTGATCTTATTGATTATGGAGTAGAAGATGAATATGATGAAGACGAAGAAGCTGGTGAAGTAACTATTTATGGTTCTCCAACAAGTTTCAGCGACATTCAGAAGCATCTTGAGGCAGACGGTTTCGAGGTTACAGGTGCAGAGTTTACTCGCATTCCTAACGATCTGAAGGCGGTAACTCCTGAAGAGCGTGCAACTATTGAAAAAATGGTTGATAAATTGGAAGAGTTTGAGGATGTTCAGACTGTATACACCAACATGATGCCAGAAGAAGATACTGAAGCGTAAAACTTATGTCTCGTCATATTTCATATAAGCCAAAGGGTGTATGTTCACGCATGATCAATATTGATGTTGATGACAACAATATAATAACAAATCTGGAATTTGTTGGTGGTTGTGATGGAAACACTCATGGAATAATGGCTCTAGTTAGAGGAATGAATGTTGATGATGTTAGATCAAAGTTAAGAGGTATTGCTTGTGGAACGAAAACTACAAGTTGCCCTGACCAGCTAGCAATAGCTCTTGATGAGCTGGAAAAGATATAATAAGTTATACCAATATAATAAAAAACAGGAATTCCTATTTAATAGAAATTCCTGTTTTTTTATTTTACTTCTTTATTATTAAAGTTATGCTCGAAAAGCACTTCTTGTGGATTTTTGTGTGAATGTACAATATATCTAAAATTCAATCCTGCATCAATATAGTTTTTAATCCCTGTATTGTCAGCTATACCTTTCTTCAGTCCATCAACAATTTTTTTATTATTTTTATTTATTATATCTGCATTGTCCATTTTATCAGAGAATGAACAGTAGTATATTATAGTTCTTGTAGAATTATCAAAAGTCATACTATCAGTACGTGTATAGTTGATAAATGGCGTCGGACAATACTTTTGTGTATATTCTTTTGTCTCTCTTTTTGCACGTTCTTCTATAGTCTCATGGTGGCAAGCCGTGAGAGCAAGTACCGAAATAATCAAAATAAATGTTTTTTTCATAATACAAATGCTTTATTTTCGTGCAAAGATAATAATAAATTGCGGAAAATTCGTTATCTTTGCGCTTTAAACGGACATTAATTAACATGGATAATATAAATAATATACGTAATTTCTGTATCATTGCTCATATTGATCATGGTAAATCAACATTGGCTGACCGACTTTTGGAACGAACTAAAACAATCCAAATTACGGAAGGTCAAATGCTTGATAACATGGATCTTGAACGTGAGCGTGGAATTACCATTAAGAGTCATGCTATACAGATGGCATACAAGGCTAAGGATAATCAATCATATATTCTTAATCTGATAGATACTCCGGGACATGTAGACTTTTCTTACGAGGTTTCTCGTTCAATTGCTGCATGTGAAGGGGCTTTGCTTGTTGTTGATGCTACGCAGGGTGTTCAGGCTCAGACCATATCAAACCTTTACATGGCGATAGAACATGACTTGGAGATTATTCCTGTAATCAATAAGATTGATATGCCTAATGCCATGCCTGATGAAGTAGAGGATGAAATTATTGATCTTATAGGTTGTGATAGAAGTGATATAATTAGAGCTTCTGGAAAAACTGGTGAGGGCGTTGATGATATATTGGAAGCAGTTGTCGCTCGTGTTCCTCATCCAATAGGTGATGTTGATGCTCCTGCACAAGCTTTGATTTTTGACTCAATGTTTAATAGCTTTCGTGGAGTAATCGTACTCTGCAAGGTAATCAACGGAACTATAAAGAAAGGCGAAAGAGTAAAGTTCTTTAATACAGATATGGAATATACTGCTGACGAAGTGGGAGTATTGAAAATGGATATGGTTCCATGCAATACCTTGTCAAGCGGAGAAGTAGGATATATTATAAGTGGTATTAAGAATGCAACAGAGGTTAAGGTTGGTGATACTGTAACTTCTGTAATGAATCCATGTAAACAAGCTATCGCTGGATTTCAGGAAGTAAAGCCAATGGTATTTGCGGGATTATATCCAATAGATCCTAATGATTATGAGAATCTAAGAGCTTCTTTGGAAAAGTTGCAGCTTAATGACGCTTCTCTCACATTCTCACCTGAAAGTTCAATAGCATTAGGATTTGGTTTCAGATGTGGTTTCCTTGGACTCTTGCATATGGAAATTGTTCAAGAACGTCTAGATCGCGAATTCAATATGGATGTTATAACTACAGTTCCTAACGTTTCGTATATGGTTTACGATAAGCAAGGAAATCAGGCTGAAGTTCATAATCCATCGGGCTTACCAGATCAAACTTTGATAGATCATATTGAAGAACCATATATCAGAGCTACAATTATTACAGCTGCTGAATACATAGGACCTATAATGAAGTTGTGCCTTGATAAGAGAGGTGAACTTATAAATCAGGAATATGTCAGTGGAAATAGAGTAGAGTTGCACTTCATGATTCCGTTGGGAGAAATTGTGATAGATTTCTATGATAAGCTTAAAAGTATCTCTAAGGGATATGCTTCGTTCGACTATCATATAGATTCTTTCCGTCCGTCAAAATTGGCAAAGTTAGATATCTTGTTAAACGCGGAACCTGTTGATGCTCTTTCTACCTTGACGCATGAAAGCAATGCTGTGAATTTCGGACGTAGAATGTGTGAGAAACTGAAAGAGTTGATTCCTAGACAACAGTTTGATATTGCTATTCAGGCTGCTATTGGAGCAAAGATCGTAGCACGTGAGACTGTTAAACAGGTTCGCAAGGATGTAACTGCTAAATGCTATGGTGGTGATGTCAGCAGAAAGCGGAAACTTCTGGAAAAGCAAAAGCAAGGAAAAAAGCGCATGAAGCAGGTTGGAAATGTGCAAGTTCCACAAAAAGCTTTCTTAGCTGTTCTTAAACTTGATTAATTTTGTAATATGATACTTTGAAGATAACTAAAATTTGGAGGAGACTTTATGAAAGAATTAGTAAACACACCACGCGATATTGCACGTGAATTAGCGCGAAAGTATAGCACTATGACGCATGAAGAGCTAGATACTTTGGAAAGTATTCTTGTTCCAATGAAATTTGCTAAGGGTGAAATGATTCTCAAAGATGGTGAAATTTGTGAGAATATCTACTATATAGATAAAGGACTTGTGCGCCAATTTTATTTTAAAAATGGTAAAGAGGTTACAGAGCATCTAGGTGAAGACCGCACAATTTTTATGTGCATAGAAAGTCTTTTCAGAGAAATTCCTTCTCATCTGCAAGTTGAGGCCTTAGAGCCTAGTATGGTTTATGCTCTTCCTAAGCATCGCTTAGAAAGTGTAGCTCTTCATAATGTCAATATTCAAATTCTTTATAGGAAGATACTCGAAGAGAGTTTGATTCTCTCACAGGTTCATGCAGATTTAGTCAGATTCGAAACAGCTGGGGATAGATATAAAAAAATGTTTAAGTTGATGCCTCAAGTTGTTTTGCGTGCTCCTTTAGTTTATATAGCTAGTTATCTCCAAATGACTCCAGAAACATTAAGTAGGGTAAGGGCATCTACCCTTATTGAATAATTGTTATAATATGTTGGTCTGAAAAGGATCTATATATATAAAAAAAGAAGGATGAAGTGAAAAACTTCATCCTTCTTTTTTATATTGTGACTTGTTGAGTATTATTTGCCATTTTTTAGTTTTTCAACGTATGCGTCTATTACAGCAACAGCTGTAATATTAACAACATCGTTTACTGAACTTTCAAAGTCTGTGAAATGTATGGCCTTGTTAAGTCCCATCTGGATAGGGCCTATAATTTCGCAGTCAGGATCTAGCGACTGAAGAAGTTTGTAACTACAGTTTGCACTACTCATATTTGGGAATACAAGAGTGTTGACATCCTTACCTTTCAAACGGCTAAATGGATATTTGTCATCACGTAATTCTTTGTTAAGAGCAAAGTTTACTTGCATCTCTCCATCTATTGCTAGTTCAGGATACATATCTTGCATATGCTTAACAGCAGTATGTACTTTTACAGGACTTCCCTTTTCATCAGTACCGAAGTTTGAATAGCTAAGCATAGCTATAACTGGTTCTTCGTTGAAGAATTTCACAGTGTGCGCACTTAATTTTGCGATGTCTGTGAGGATGTTCTCATCTGGATGTCTGTTAATAAGAGTATCTGCAATATAATATGTTCCCTTTTGTGTGTTTAGAATATGCATAGTTCCAAAGGTGTTGAACTCTGGTCTAACTCCAATCACTTCTTTTGCAACCTTTATTGTATTGCTATACTTTGTGTACAATCCTGTAATAAACGCGTCAGCATAGCCGTTTTCAACCATGCTCATACCAAAGTAATTGCGTTCATACATCTTGTCGTATGCTTCCTCAAATGTGTATCCTTGACGAGCGCGCTTTTCTGTAAGATGTTTTGCAAATGTTGCGCGGCGGCCTTGTTCTTGATCTGCACGCATGTCAACGATTTCTACACCGCTGAGGTCTAATTTCAAGCGAGTTGCAAGACGAGTAAGTCTATCTGGATTACCAAGAAGAATAGGGTAACATATACCTTCTTGCTTTGCCTGAACGGCAGCCTTCATCATTGTAGGATGGCCACCTTCTGCAAATACTACCTTTTGTGGATGTAGACGAGCTGTGTCATGAAGTTTGCGAGTCAATGCAGTTTCTTGTCCAAGAAGCTGTAGTAAGTTCTTTTTATAAGCATCCCAATCTGTGATTGTCTTACGTGCAACACCACTTTCAATTGCAGCCTTTGCAACAGCAGCACTTACTTCAGTAATAAGGCGTGGATCAACAGGCTTCGGAATGAAATATTTAGGACCAAATGTTAGATCGCTTACGTGGTACACATCATTTACAACGTCAGGAACTGGTTGCTTTGCTAAATCTGCAATTGCTTTCACAGCAGCAAGCTTCATCTCTTCGTTGATAGCTCTAGCATGTACATCAAGAGCTCCGCGGAAAATATATGGGAATCCAATTACATTGTTTATCTGATTAGGATAGTCGCTGCGTCCAGTACTCATTAATACATCTGGGCGGCTCTCCATTGCTTCTTCGTATGAAATCTCAGGAACAGGATTTGCAAGTGCGAAAACGATAGGGTCTTTTGCCATAGAGCGAACCATATCCTGTGTTAGAATATTGCCCTTGCTAAGTCCCAAAAATACATCAGCACCCTTCATTGCCTCCTCTAGAGTATGAACGTCTTTGCGGCTAGTTGCAAATAATGCTTTCTGTGGAGTTATTCTTTCTCTATCTTTTGTTATTACACCCTTAGAGTCAAGCATTACGATATTCTCAACTTTAGCTCCAAGTGCAACGTATAGTTTGGTACAACTTATAGCTGCTGCACCTGCACCATTTACAACAATTTTGACTTTGCTGATGTTTTTCCCAGTAACCTCAAGAGCATTGATAAGTCCAGCTGAAGATATGATAGCAGTTCCATGCTGATCATCATGCATTACAGGAATATCTAGAGTCTTCTTTAATCTTTCTTCAATATAGAAACATTCAGGAGCTTTTATATCCTCAAGATTTATGCCACCAAAAGTTGGGGCAATCTTTTCTACTGCTTCACAGAACTTTTCTGGATCTTTTTCTGCTACTTCGATGTCAAATACATCAACACCGCCATAGATTTTGAATAGTAAGCCTTTTCCTTCCATCACTGGTTTACCACTCATTGCACCTATATCACCAAGGCCTAATACGGCTGTTCCATTACTGATTACGGCAACAAGATTGCCCTTATCAGTATATTTGTATACACTGTCAGGATCTGATTGGATCTCAAGACATGGATATGCAACACCTGGTGAATAAGCTAAACTCAAATCAATCTGTGTGTGATAAGGCTTAGTTGGCTTTACTTCAATTTTGCCCGGACGCCCATTTTGGTGATACTCCAGAGCAGCTTCCTTAGTAATCTTTACCATTTTCTAGTCATTAAAGTTCAATTCTCTACTTAAAATTTTTCCTTCTAACATTTGCAAAGTTAGTAAAAAACGATTAAATGCGTGCGAGTTTTTTGTTATTTTTTGTAACTTTGCAAAATAATATATAAACACATTATTGTAAACGGTTGCATATGCATAAAATTAGTGTTCAAACAGAGTATCGGGAACAGTTGAGGGACCGCATTCTAAATTTAGCCATGCATGAATTCTATGTCAATGGAATTAAGCGGGTGAAGATGGATGATATAGCTAAGAAGCTGGTCATCTCAAAACGTACGCTCTATCAAATATACAACAAAAAAGAAGATCTTTTGCTAGAAGGTATAAAGATGTCTGAATGTTTATGTGAAAATCACATGGAGAAATTTCAAAAAGAAAAGGCTCCGGATGTGATGGATATTCTTGTGGAATTCTATAAGGTGCAAATGGAAAGAGTTCGTACTATAAATCCTTTGTTCTTTGCAGAATTACATAAGTATTCTAAAATTGTGAATTACCTTTCTAAGCAGCATGAATTGCGTAGAAA
>JAGPJJ010000187.1 GCA_018054505.1 Prevotella sp. | reverse complement strand
CATTATTACATCGGCTGTACCTTCAAGAGTTGGATAACCTGCACAAAAGTAAAGAGACAACAACTTGCGGTCTTTTACTTCACTGAAAAGTTTATTAATTTTATTCATACGCCTTTTACCTGTGAGACGAATGAGCGCAAAAGTTCTACGTCTTTCATTGCTGGTTCTGTCTCAAATCTGCTATTAATATCTATACCTACACACTTTGGGTGGTGAAAGCTTTTCACCTTTTCCACATCTTCAGGACCTATTCCGCCACTAAGCAGAAACGGAGTATTTCCATCATAACGTTCAAGCACCGACCAATCAAAATGTTGGCCACTTCCACCTACTGTATCACATTTCGTATCAAAAAGAAACATATCCACGTGTCCCTCATATTCCTTATATTTATCTATATCTTCAGGAGTATTAATACTCAATGCCTTTATTATTTTTATATCCTTGTGAATGTCCGGATCCACAGTCTTCACTAGATTATCTATCATCACCACGCTCTCATTACCATGCAACTGCACGTAATCAAGGTTGTAGTTATAGATGCGAGTAACAATGCTCTGTGGCATCTCGTCAACAAACACGCCTACACGCTTTGGCTTATTCTCTGCAGCAACGACAGTCTTTCCGCCAGAAAGGTTATCATATCGCTCTGCACTATAATCAGGCAACGTGCCTACTTTGCTGGAAATCATACGAACATATCTACTTGATTTCTCCCAGAAAATAAAGCCCATCATGTCAATGTCGAGTTCTGATACCTCACGTATATTGTCAGCATTGCGCATTCCGCAAACCTTTATAATCATACACTCGTTATTTTATAGATTACTAATAAAATTATTCAAAGCCTCTCCTGGATCCTGCGTCTTCATAAAGCATTCTCCCATCAAGAAACCATCATATCCCACTTCTCTCAAAGCCTTCACGGTGGCAGAATTGCTAATTCCGCTTTCGCTCACTTTGCACACGTCAGTAGGCAAGAGTTCAGCCATCTTAAAGCTGTTTTCCACATCAGTAACAAAGCTACCTAGATTGCGATTATTTATACCATACATATCTGGCTGCAATTCTGCGTAATCAAGATCATGCTTATCATGCATTTCCAGCAACACTTCCAATCCTAGTTCATGTGCCAGCGCCAAGAGTGATTTGCATTCAGCTTTGCTAAGGCATGCTGCGATTAGCAACACGGCAGATGCTCCACAGAAGCGAGCCTGAAAAAGCTGATATTCGTCTATCACAAAGTTCTTATATAATATAGGTATAGTCACCCCCGTAGCTCGTGCATCCTGTATGAATTCATCATAACCGCCAAAGTAATCAATATCAGTCAATATGCTAATGGCTGCTGCGCCATTTTTCTGATATGACAAAGGAACTACAGAAGACTTTGCTTCCTTGTTTATCCATCCTTTGCTAGGCGATTGGCGTTTAAACTCCGCAATGATGCCTGTTTCTGATTCCATCAAAGAAGTAACAAACTTTGCTGTTTCAGTTTGCTTTTCGTCCAATTTCTGTGCCACCATTCCATACAGTTGACGTGGGGCAATAAACTGCTTACGCTGTTCTATTTCTATGCGCTTGTGGGCGACTATTTCTTCCAGAATATCCATATATACTATAATTTTTCGTTATGAATTAAGCACAACAAACTTCTTAAATGTAGAAAGTGCAGTACCGCTGTCAATACTCTCACGGGCAATAGCAATACATTCTTCAATACTCTTCTTGCCTTTTTCCATCACCTGAATACCAAATGCAGCATTAGCGAGCACAATATTTTTCTGTGCTTCTAGTGCTCTGTTTTCAAGCACAGCATCAAATATTTCCTTAGCTTCCTGTTCTGTTGCACCGCCTTTTAGTTCATCTGGCATTGCTATTCTAAATCCTAGATCCGATGGAGAGAAAATCTTTTCATAGTCGTTTGTCGAAACCTTGAAATCGCCTGTAAGCGAAATCTCGTCATATCCATCAATGCTGTTAACGATAGCATAATCAATACCTATCTTCTGATAAACCTGATTATACAATCTCATCTGGTCAAGATTGGCAACACCAAGAAGTTGGCATTTTGGTTGTGAAGGATTAACCAATGGGCCAAGAAGATTAAACACAGTAGGGAATTGCAAAGCCTTTCTGATAGGACCAACAAATTTCATAGCCTTTGCAAAAAGTTGAGCATGCAAGTAAACGATGTTTGCTTCGTCCATAGAGCGATTCAGTTTATCCAAATCATCAGTAAATTCCACACCGTGATTCTTTATAACATTTGAAGCACCGCTCACAGAAGTCGCAGCAAAGTTACCATGTTTAGCCACTTTATATCCAGCTCCGGCAATAACGAAGCATGAAGTGGTTGAAATATTAAATGTATTCTTACGATCACCGCCAGTACCAACAACATCAATGTAGCGGTCACAATCCAGAATAGCAGGAACACCTGTTTCTAGAATACCGTCACGAAAACCTAACAATTCGTCTACAGTAACACCTCTCATCTGCAATCCTGTAAGAAGAGCTGTTATCTGTTCTTCTGGGAATTCACTCTTTGTGATACCCAAGATGATGTTTTTAGTCTCTTCGCGTGTCAACTCTTCGTGATTGAGCATGCGATTTAAAATGTCCTTCATTGCCATAATCGTATATTTTTTATATTGTCATTACATGTAGTTAAAACAAAAAAGACCTGTCGTAAGAACGACAGGCCTCTTTGTATATCATATATATATCTACACGGCTTCGTAACTCACGACTTATTTAATCTTGAGCAGCGCCACCACCATGATGTAGATATCATATTATTCATTTTGATTTTATTTATTTGTTTCGGATGCAAATATACTTATATTTTTTTATTCTACAAACAATTTGAAACAAAAAATGCAATAAAAATATTTATTAGCTAATTTCACATTATTAATAAACAAGCTCACGCTACTTATAAATCATCAATTTTCTAGTCCAATCTTGCAGTAATTGTTATATTCCTTTTTCTGCAACTATGAATACTCTTTTGCAAGCATTCCCATTCTTTCTGTCTGTCTGTATATCAGCCACTTCCTTTCCCGTTCATCAATTCCTCTCTGTGCATACTCAGTAATATAATTCCACATCTATATATTCTCATGTTATCAGAGGGTAGGGAATTTTAGGGGGATTATATCAAATTGTTCTTATAATGAATATAATCTTTTCAAAAAGCTTGTATTTCCCTTTTTTATGACTATATTTGCAACCAGAACATTAATTGAAGGTAAAAAATAACATTTTGTTAAATATATGCTATTTTTATTTATCAATTATGTTATGATACAACCTAATTAAGTTAATTCATGATGTTGGAAAAAGAAGTATATCTGGTTCTAACGTTATTAAATGCATTGAAATATGAAACGAATTTATTTTTTAGTCTTGTTGTCAATTGTAAGCCTGTCTGCTTTTACGCAACATGTTAGCGGATTAGACAAAAGCGTGAAAAAAATGATGAAGCAAGCTGAAAGCAATATACCAGATTTTCATCGTAAATCTGTCACGGTATTATATCCTATATATAACGTATTTACTAAAAAAGAGTGTCATAAGATGACTTTCACTCAGGTCCCTACATATAGTCAGTTTGAGAAATACTTGGATTTTGATCATATAAAACTTGATCA
>JAGPJJ010000040.1 GCA_018054505.1 Prevotella sp. | reverse complement strand
ACTATCTACAAAAGAAGAAACACAAGAAACAGTGGCTGCTAGAATGCAGCAGACTGTTACTGTGTCTCATTTTGTTGCCTCGCAAGCAACTACGAAGATTTGAAGCGATTACAATTTTACTATTCATTATCTGCCATCGACTAATGACTAAGATACGCAAGTTTCAGGCATAATCTTGTATGTATAACGAATAAACACACAAGCTATATACATCAAATATTCAAATATATTGTTTTTTCACTAATTAACTTTCAATTTGATACTAATATTTCTATAAATGTATCATATTGAAGTTAAAAGCATTACGCACCATTACAACATGATACTTATATTAAAAATATATAAACAAAAAGACAGTTATATAATTAATTAACTTACATTTTGCATACTTTTGTATCGTTATATAATCAATTTGATTTGTCTAATAGCATTTTCATATACATTTATATAAGAATAGTAGCATACGGTGTCTATACATATTAAAAGTAATAAGCACACATGATATATTTTAATCATTTAATTGTAAATAGTTATGAAAAAAATTGAAGCAATTATTAGAACTTCCAAGTTTGAAGAAGTTAAGGATGCCTTACGGCAGGCAGGTATTGATTTCTTTTCTTATGCTGATGTGACAGGGGTTGGAAATGAAATTAGGAAAGGAGAGTTATCATATCGCGGTACCGTATATGATACAAGTTACATTCCTCGACAGCTCCTAACAATTGTAGTCCGTGATATAAATGCGAAAAGGACCGTTGATGCTATTTTGAAATCTGCAAAAACAGGAGTAATAGGAGACGGAAAGATTTTTGTTTCTTCAATTGAAGAATCTTATCGTATAAGAACAGGTGAAGAGGGAGACGATTCATTATATAATAAATAAACTAAAAAAAATTAATGTTATGAGAAGATTTATATTAATGATACTGATGGTGCTAACGGTTTCAGTAGCAAACTTAGCATACGCGGGTACGACGAGTGACCCAGCAGGAACAACAACAGGAAACGTAAATGACATTACGGCGGTAACTCCGGGAAAACCTACAAAGAGCGAAGTTGAAAATCAGGTTGGTCACAACAAAGTGGCTATCAATATGGTATGGGTATTAATAACAGGATTTCTAGTCATGTTTATGCAGGCTGGTTTTGCACTTGTTGAGACAGGACTTACAAGAGCAAAGAATGCCAACCACACAATGGCAATGAACTTTATGGTTTATGCATTGGGTATGATCGGTTTCTTTATAAGCGGATTTGCAATCATGTTTGGAGGATTTGGAACTATTGGTACGTTAGGCGGATTCGGAGGTTTGTCTCATGAATTTGCCATCAATATATTCGGTCACACATTTGGACTATTCGGCACAACAGGCTTTTTGCTAAGCGGCGGAACTTATGATGTTGCTGTATTTGCACTATTCTTGTTTGAGATGGTATTTATGGATACAACAGCTACAATTCCAACAGGTTCAATGGCTGAACGTTGGAAGTTCTCTTCTTTTGCTATCTATGGTCTTCTTGTTGGTGGTCTTATTTACCCAATATTCGGAAACTGGGTATGGGGCGGCGGCTGGTTGTCTCAGCTAGGTCACATGTTTGGACTAGGACACGGTGTTGTTGACTTTGCAGGATCTGCAGTTGTTCACATGACTGGTGGTGTTTTAGCACTCGTAGGCGCAAAGATGATAGGGCCTAGAGTTGGAAAATATAATAAAGATGGTTCTACAAACGCTATTCCTGGTCATAACATTCCATTGGCAATTGTAGGTTGTTTCATCTTGGCTTTCGGATGGTTCGGATTTAACTCAGGTTCATCTTTAGCAGGTGGCGACTTAAGAATCAGTGTTGTTGCAGTGAACACAATGATTGCATCAGCAACTGGCGCTTTCGCATCAATGCTATACATGTGGTGGTTTAAGACTAAGAAACCAGACCCAACAATGATGATGAACGGTATGTTGGCCGGTCTTGTTGCTATCACAGCTCCATGTGCTTTTGTAAATGTCTGGAGTGCTGCTATCATTGGTCTTGTAGCCGGAGTATTAGTTATTGAAGCTTCTTTCTTCTTTGAGAGAAAACTAAAAATTGATGACCCTGTTGGAGCTATCTCTGTACACGGTGTGAATGGAGCTTGGGGAGTTTTGGCACTAGGTCTGTTTGCAGATGGTTCATACGGCAGTGGCTGGAATGGTGTACAAGGCACCGTGACAGGACTATTCTACGGAGATGCCAGTCAGTTTGTTGCACAGTTTATTGGTGTAATCACTAACATCATTTATGTAGCTGCAATAGGATGGGCTGTATTCAAGATAACAGGATTCTTTACTCATGGTATCAGAGTTAATGTTGATGCTGAACTTGAAGGACTTGATGTTCCTGAAATGGGTATAGAAGGTTATTCTGGTGTTAAGATGGATAAGAATTCAGAGACACCACTTGCAAGATAAGATAATGTTTACACTATATTGATGTGTTATCAATTAACTTTGATACATAGGGTTAATTCATACACATCAATAATTTTTGCAATTCATCATTGGTAATCCTTTATTGCACTTGCAATACATTATCAATGATGAGCGCAAAAAAATCATCAAATGATTTTGTTTTTAGATTAAAAAATAACTGTACCTTAATATACTGTGAAAAACATTTTAACTACATATAAACATGTGGCTATCAAAATACAAAAATGCGCAATGACACAAACGAGGCATCTATCTACTTTATCGTAGCTAGAACGACATCGCTATAATGATTGCGAGAAGTTGATTGAATCGACGTAATAGCTTAGAATAGATTGAGCTTATTTTTTCGTGCTTCCTCTAAAGACAAAACTTGTTCTTGCTTTTGATTGTAGTTCTCACGCAATGTTTGGTATTTACTATCCAATTCAGCCTTTAACTTAGGTTCTTCTTCAGAATTAAGCAAACGAGCAGCAATGAGTGGATTTTGAGATGCATCTTTCATCCAAACAACTGGACCACCATATACTGGAGCTATCTTTAAAGCAACATGAAGTTGGCTTGTGGTTGCACCACCAATCATGATAGGTATGTTTAAATTGGCTTTGCGCATCTCTGTCACGACGTTGACCATCTCTTCAAGCGAAGGAGTAATCAATCCACTTAATCCAATAATGTCGGCCTTCAACTCTATTGCCTTCTTCACAATCTGTTCGGCTGGTACCATCACTCCTAAATCAATTACATCATAGTTGTTGCACGCCATGACAACACCCACAATATTCTTGCCTATATCATGGACATCGCCTTTGACAGTGGCAAGAATCACAGTGCCCATTTTTGAAGCGCCAGAAGTCTTCTCTGCCTCAATATAAGGCTGCAAGATGGCTACGGCCTGCTTCATCGTGCGTGCTGTCTTTACGACCTGAGGAAGAAACATTTTTCCTTCGCCAAACAACACGCCGACCTCATTCATTCCATTCATCAAAGGACCTTCGATAATGTTTACTGCATGAGGATATTTTTCTAAAGCCTCGTTGATATCCTGTTCTAGATAATCACCTATGCCCTTTCGTAGAGAATAGGCTAGTCGGCTCTCTAAATCTTTATTGCGCCACTCTTCATTGGCAGCGCTTTGAGCTGAAACAGCAGTGCCACTTCCTTGAGCTTTGGCTCTCTCCTGCTCTTCTTTTATCTTGTTGGCTAAATCAATGAGGGTATCGGCGGCACCAGGTTTTCTATTCAACACAACATCCTCGATAATCGTCAAATGATCTTCAGGAATATCTGAATAGATAACTTTTGTAGCTGGATTGACAATGCCGAAATCCATTCCTTTCTTTATGGCATAATACAAGAACACGGCATGCATGGCTTCACGGATATAGTTGTTGCCCCTGAACGAGAAAGAGAGGTTGCTGACACCACCACTTACATGAGCCCCAGGAAGATTGTTTTTAATCCACTCTGTGGCATTGATGAAGTCAACGGCATAGTTATCGTGCTCTTCAATTCCAGTAGAAATTGAAAGAATATTAGGATCGAAGATTATATCGAGCGGATTCATTCCAACTTGCTCTGTAAGAATATGGTAGGCACGCGAAGCTATTTCTATCTTGCGCTCATAAGAAGTGGCTTGACCCTGTTCATCAAAACACATCACGACAACGGCTGCACCATACTTCTTTACGTCTTGTGCATGACTGATAAATTCAGCCTCTCCATTTTTAAGAGAAATGGAATTAACGATGCTCTTACCTTGAACGCACTTTAGTCCAGCAACAATAACATCCCATTTACTAGAGTCGATCATGATAGGAACTTTAGCTACATCAGGTTCAGAAGCAACCATGTTGAGGAAGTTGACCATCTCGGTCTGCGCATCAAGTAAGCCATCATCCATATTCACATCAATGACAAGGGCACCATCAGCAACCTGTTTGCGGGCAATACTGAGAGCCTCATCATACTTCTTTTCCTGAATGAGACGAAGGAACTTACGGCTTCCGGCAACATTGCAACGCTCGCCGACATTGACAAACTGAACTTCAGGAGTGACATCAAGAAGTTCAAGACCACTAAGCCACATGGTAGACGACTTAGCGACAGGCACATGCGGCTGCTTTCCGCGAGCCATTTCATCATACTTGCGAATAAATTCATCAGTTGTGCCACAGCAGCCACCAACGATATTAACAAGGCCCTCATCAATAAACTCGGCTATCTGAGGCGACATGCTCTCGGCAGACTCATCATAGAGTCCCATAGAGTTAGGGAGTCCGGCATTAGGATAAGCCGAAATATAATATGGCGCTTTCTTACCAAGTTCTTTCAGATAAGGTTTCATCTGTCGTGCACCAAAAGAGCAGTTTAAGCCGACAGAAAAAATATTGTATTCACTGATGCTTCCAAGAAAAGCATCCAACGTCTGTCCGCTAAGTGTGCGCCCAGCAAGATCACTAACAGTGACACTGAGCATAATAGGCAAATCGATGCCTCTTTCTGCCATCACAGTCTGAGCAACATCAACAGCCACTTTAGCATTGAGGGTATCGAATATCGTCTCGATGAGCAAAGCATCTACCCCACCATCAAGGAGTCCAGAAATCTGTTCCTTGTAAGCTTCAAACAAACTATCATAGGTCATGTCTCGGGCAGCAGGATTGCTGACATCGGGACTCATAGAGCAAGTCTTGTTGGTAGGTCCAACAGAGCCAGCTACAAATCTAGGTTTATCATCAGACGTAAATTCATCGGCAGCCTTTCTTGCCAGTATAGCACCGGCAAGAGAAATATCATAACTATAGTCTTCGAGTCCATAATCGGCTTGAGAAATGCGCTGAGAAGAAAAAGTATTAGTCTCTATGATATCAGCACCAGCAGCAAGATATCTGCAATGTATATCCATAATGATTTCGGGCTTAGTCAGGCAAAGCACATCATTATTCCCCTTGAGCTGACCTTTAAAATCGGCAAACATGCTGCCACGGAAGTCATCCTCACTGAGATTATACGATTGCACCATAGTACCTAAAGCACCATCTAAAATCAAAATTTTCTCTTTAGCTAATTCTTTTAAACTTCTCATAATCAAAACAATAAACTTACCCTGCTAATATACAAAAAAAAACAAAGTATAGGCAAAAGAAATGCCTATACTAAAAATGCTTGATGGCTCTATCCATCTCACGTCGGTCTTGCTTTTCACGCAATGTCTGACGCTTATCAAATTCTTTCTTACCCTTGGCAAGAGCAATGTCTACCTTTGCACGGCCATGACTATCAATGAAGACCAAAGTAGGAACAATAGTAAATCCCACCTGCTTGGTAGCCTCTTCAAGTTTATGAAGCTCACGTCGGGTGAGCAACAGCTTACGATCGCGCTTGGCTTCATGGTTGCTGAACGAGCCATAGAAATACGGGCTGATATTCATGCCCTTTACCCACATTTCACCATTATAGATGACACAGAAAGAATCAACCAAAGAAGCCTTTCCCTGACGAATACTCTTGATCTCGGTTCCTGTGAGTACAATACCAGCAGTAAACGTGTCGACAAAGAAATATTCAAAAGAAGCCTTCTTGTTTCTTATCTGTACGGGACTTTTCTTTCTTAGTTCCTGTTCTTCCTTATTCATTTTTCAATCTTTGCAAAATTATCAATATGCTCATCGATATAATGAGCAACCTTTGCTACGAACATTTCTTCGTTCTCAACAAACTCATCATCAAAGTCATCAAACTCAGCATATTGTTCAAACATAGCCATGAAATCCTCGTCGGAACAATCCTTCTCGATATCTTCATGGTACTTAGCATACAGGCGATGACTCTTGTTTATGATCTTAAACAATTCCTGTATTCCCCATTCACGAAAAGCTTTGTCGGTAGGATTCATATAGATGAATGCGCCCAATCCATTATGGATCAGCTGCACAAAACCACCATCCATAACTTCCTCGTGAAGATAATGGAAAGCAAGCAGCGTTATCTGATCTGAATTGAGCTGAGACATGTTTTCTGCTGTCAACTGACCGTCGATAGAATCAAGTATGGCATTAGTGAAAACATCAACAAAAGCATCCATGCCTTCTTCGGCAGCATGCTGTAATATATCATCTTTAATTATTATCTCTTTCATAATCGAACTTATTATATTGCAAAAGTACTAATTTTATATGAAATTACAAAATACTTACTTTTTTTTATTACTTTTGCAGATATGAAACTATCAGTAGTAATACCAGCTTACAATTCAGGAGCTACAATATGCAGATGCATGACCTCCGTTATTGAACAGGATTTCGCCGATATGGAAATTATATTGGTGGATGACGGCTCACAAGACGGCACACCATATATTTGCAACGAATACACAGCTCTGGATTCTAGAATATCAGTAATTCACAAGCCAAACAGCGGACTTAGTGAAGCACGTAACTATGGTATAGAAAACGCCATAGGAGATTATATAACGTTTATAGACAGCGACGACAGTCTGGATCCAGGAACTTATAAAAGACTCTTTGAGCTGATTGACCAACATCCTGAATATGATATATTAGAATATTCAGTAGATGTGAGATCGCAATCACGAAAAAATAAAAAGCTGAGATTCAAAAATCGTGTGTATAATGACATGAAGGAATATTGGCTGGAAGCGAAGGCATATAAGCACGCTTATGCATGCAACAAGATATATAAGCGATCGCTTTTTGAAAACACGAAATACAAAACAGGTATCATATTTGAAGACGTGGAGATTTTGCCGAGACTTTTAAAAAACAGCAAGATTGTTGCCACTACTGATATTGGTACATACAACTACATTTACAACGGCAACGGACTCACTGCCAATGCCAACGTGAGACAATTGGAAAATATGCTGCAGACGCATGTAGACATTATGAAAGAAACATGCGACTATAAGTATTTTAAATATATAATTAACATACAACTTGATGTGTACCGAATGGGCGGAAGCATAATTATACCCGACGGATTACCATACAAAGGTACATTTAAAGAGATATTATATCAAATATTAGGGATTAAAAGACTATGCTCGATTCACAAACTATTTCGCATAATAACATTCAACCGTTAATATCTTTCATTATAACGACATACAATCTTGACGATGAACTTCTGACAGAATGTATTAAAAGTATAACAAAGCTATCAACAAGTGCTGAAGAACGTGAGATAATCGTTATTGACGATGGAAGTGACATCCCTGTTATTAACAAGCTGACTAGTTTATGCAAAAATATCGTGTATCTTTGGCAGCCTAACCAGGGTGTAAGTGCTGCCCGCAACATAGGATTAGATATCGCTCACGGACAGTATATTCAATTTATCGACGGCGATGACTATTTGATAACCCCTACGTATGAGCATTGTCTTGACATAACGAGATATCATAACCCAGACATGGTGTTGTTTGAGCATACAAGCAAAAACGATGCTATCGTGACAGAAGTATATGAAGGTCCTTGCTCTGGTGCGGCATTCATGCACAACAACAACATAAACGGTGCGGCATGGGGATACATTTTTAAGAAAGATATCCTGATGAGTTTGAGATTTAACAGAAGCATCAGGTTTGGAGAAGATGAAGAGTTTACCGCAAAACTGATTATACGAGCAGAAAGACTGTTTACAACACCGTCGAAAGCATATTTCTACAGACAGAGAAAGAGCTCGGTGACACATGAAAGAAACAAGCACACGAAACTGCAAAGACTGGAAGAAAATGAAGCCATCATATTCCATTTGCATGATATGCTTGACAAACTGCCAAAGCTCGAAAGAGCTGCGATGGAAAGAAGAATAGCACAACTGTCAATGGACTATCTGTATAACACAGCACGACTGACGCACAGCTATTCACATCTGAACAATGCATGCAACAGACTGAGAAGACGCGGACTATTTCCTTTACCAGACAAGAAATACACTAAGAAATACAGTTTATTTAGAAAATTAAGTAAAAATGCTATTGGAAGAAGAATAATTATTGCAACAGCAATATGAACATACTCTTAATCGGAGAATATAGTAACGTACATGCCACTCTAGCAATAGGCTTGCGAAAATTAGGGCATCAGGTTCTAGTCGTTTCAAACGGAGACTTCTGGAAAAACTATCCACGAGATATTGACGTAAGCAGGAAAAGCGGAATTATTGGGGGCATGATGCTATATAGCAAGTTGATTAGGTTATTGCCAAAGTTAAGAGGATTTGACATCGTGCAAATCATTAATCCATTATTCTTTGAACTGAAAGCTGAAAGGATTTACACTTTCTACAACTATCTGAGACAGCACAACAAATGTATTATAATGGGCGCTTTCGGTATGGATTATTATTGGGTGCACGAATGTATTACCAAAATGCCATTAAGATATAGCGACTTTAATATTGGGCATAAACTTCGTACAGACAACGAAGCTATGAAATATCGTCTGGACTGGATTAATACCGAGAAGGAGAAGCTGAATAAATACATTGCCCAAGACTGTGACCGTATTGTTGCAGGACTTTATGAATATTGGGCATGCTATAAGCCTGTTTTTGAAGATAAAACTGTATTCTGCCCATACCCTATCATCACAAAAGACAGGGAGCCACGAAAGTTTGACGGGACTCTAAAACTGTTTATCGGCATAAACAGAGAACGCAACGTATATAAGGGTACGGACATTATGCTGAAAGCTGCACAAGATTTGAAAGAGAAGTATGGTTCAAGGATTGAACTAAACATTGCTGAAAGCATTACTTTCAACGAATATACAAAACTTATGAATGGTTCGGATGCTATTCTTGACCAACTATACAGTTACACGCCTTCTATGAATTCACTTGAAGCAATGAGCAAAGGAATTATATGTGTAGGCGGAGGTGAAGAAGAGAATTACGATATCATCAATGAAAGAGAACTGAGACCAATTGTGAATACTGCGCCAAACTATGACGGAGTTGTAACGGCAATAGAATATATGCTGGACAACCCAAACAGTATTGACAAAATGAAAAGTGATAGTATGCTATATATTAGCAAACATCATGACTACATGAAAGTTGCAAATAAATACATAGAAATTTATGAACAAGCACTTAGAAATAAAAATAATCCATACTACTGATGTTCACGGAAGTTTCTTCCCTTATGATTTCATCAATTCATGCAAACGCAACGGTTCGCTTGCAAGGGTGTCTACCTATGTGAAAAAATCAAGGAAGGAATACGGAGAAAAGCTTCTGCTGCTTGACGGTGGAGACATCTTACAGGGACAACCGACATGTTACTACTGCAACTATATAAATACAGAAAAAACAAACGTGGCTGCAAGGGTAATAAACTTAATGAAATATGACGCAGAGACCATAGGAAACCATGATATAGAAACAGGGCATAAAGTGTATGATAAATATTGTTTAGAGACTGACTGCGACATACTTGCTGCTAACGTGATTGACACAAAATCATTAAAGCCATACTTTAAACCATACAAGATGATAGAAATTGAAGGGTTACGCATTGCTATTATCGGCATGTTGACTCCAACTATTTCGCATTGGCTAAACGAAAATCTGTGGAGCGGAATGAGGTTTGAAAGCATAGCCGAGAGTATGGATAAATGGACAAGACACGTAAAGGAAACAGAACATGCAGATATTGTTGTCGGATTGTTTCATACGGGATTTGAAGCCGGCATCGTAGACAATGATTTAAAAGAAAATCAAAGCATTGAGACTGCGGCCAACGTTGCAGGAATAGACCTTATTCTTTGCGGACACGACCATAGACTGAAACACGTAGTGCAGACGTTTGGAAATTCAAAAAAAATAAACATTATCAATCCATCAAGTAATGCCCACTACATTAGCGAATCCACAATCACGGCTCACAAAACAGAAAGCGGTTGGGCGCTGGATAAGATAGACAGTAAACTAGTGAACATTGAAGAAGAAGAGGTTGACGAAGAGTTTCTCTCCCACTTCACTGAAGATATGGAAGAAGTGAAAAACTACGTAAACCGCACAATAGGAACAATAGATGAATCTATCTTCACAAAAGACTGTTTCTTTGGTCCGGCTTCGTTCAGCGACTTTATTCATGACGTGCAACTGGAAACAACAGGGGCAGAAATATCATTCAACGCTCCGCTGCAATTTGACGCGTGTATAAAGAAGGGAGAGATTCACGTGAGTGATATGTTTAACCTATACACATACGAGAATCAACTCTATGCTATAAGAATGTCGGGAAAAGAAATACATAACCTTTTAGAGATGAGCTATCGTCAATGGGTTGACACGATGAAATCAAAGGATGACCACATCATGCTTATGGACCAAGACAGCGAAGGAAAATATCATTGGAAATATCTGGCATTCAACTTTGATTCAGCAGCAGGAATTAACTACGAAGTTGACGTGACAAAGGAAAGCGGGCACAAGGTTAAGATTTTAAGCATGTCTGACGGAAGACCGTTTAAGGAAGACGAAACATATCTTGTTGCGATGAACAGCTATCGTGGAAATGGCGGCGGAGAATTGCTGACAAAAGGTGCAGGAATACCTCTTGAAGAAATCAAGTCGAGAATAGTATTCATGAGTGACAAAGATCAACGAAGAATACTTATGGAATATATTGAAAGTCATGGACATATTAACCCACAAGCACACAAGAACTGGAAATTCGTACCAACAGAATGGACAGTAGCTGCAATCAATAGAGACAGAGAATTATTATTCCCAAATAAAGGATAAACGAAACTAGATTGAGAAGACTGAACTTTGGATGCCAAATAGGTCAATATTAACACCTTTTTATTTTCACAATTAAAATAATTTTATTAATTTTGCACCTATTATTAATGATAAAAAAATATATAATTTAGATATGGAACTAGCAAGTAAGTATGATCCACAAGACGTGGAATCAAAATGGTATGAATACTGGCTTAACAACAAGCTATTTAGCAGTAAGCCAGATGGACGCGAACCTTATACCGTGGTTATTCCACCACCTAACGTAACAGGTGTGCTTCATATGGGCCACATGCTCAACAATACAATACAGGACATCCTCGTACGCCGTGCACGTATGGAGGGTAAAAACGCATGTTGGGTTCCTGGTACCGACCACGCAAGTATTGCCACAGAGGCAAAGGTGGTAAACAGACTTGCAGAACAAGGCATTAAGAAAACAGACTTGACACGTGACGAATTTTTGGGTCACGCATGGGACTGGACAAACGAACACGGAGGCATTATCCTAAAACAGTTGCGCAAGCTAGGTTGCTCATGCGACTGGGACCGCACATCGTTCACTATGGACGAGACACGCAGCAAAGGCGTTATCAAGGTATTCTGTGACCTATACAAAAAGGGACTGATATATCGTGGTGTGCGCATGGTGAACTGGGATCCAAAAGCACAGACTGCATTGTCTGACGAGGAAGTTATATACAAAGACGAACACTCAAAACTATATTATCTGAAATATCGTGTTGTTGAAAGCGACTGCAAACAGGTTGACGAAGGCAACGTGATGCATCAGGACGAAAAGGGATTCTATGCTGTTGTAGCAACAACACGCCCTGAAACAATTATGGGTGACTCTGCGATGTGCATCAATCCTGAAGACGTGAAAAATACATGGTTGAAGGGCAAGCACGTAATCGTTCCTTTGGTAAACCGCGAGATTCCTGTTATTGAAGACAGCTATGTTGATATACAATTTGGTACAGGTTGCTTGAAAGTAACTCCAGCTCACGATATCAATGACCATGCACTAGGACTGAAGCACGGACTTGAGACAATAGATATTTTCAACGACAACGGAACTATAAGTGAGGCTGCCGGACTATATGTAGGTCAAGATCGTATGGACGTACGCAAGCAGATTGCAAAAGACTTGCAGGACGCTAATTTGATGGAAAAGATTGAGGATTACGACAACAAGGTTGGTTTTTCTGAGCGCACAAACGTTCCTATCGAACCAAAACTTTCTACACAGTGGTTCCTCAAGATGCAGCACTTTGCTGACATTGCTTTGGCACCTGTTATGGACGACGAGATTGAATTCTATCCAAAGAAATACAAAAATACATATCGCCATTGGTTGGAGAACATCAAGGATTGGTGTATCAGTCGTCAGCTATGGTGGGGACATCGTATCCCAGCTTATTACTTTGTAAACGCAGACGGAAAGAATGACGTCGTTGTTGCTGAGAGCGACAAGGAAGCATTGGAAATGGCAAAACAAAAGAATCCAAACATTAAGGCAGAAGACCTAAATCAGGAAAGCGACTGTCTTGACACATGGTTCTCTTCATGGTTGTGGCCAATCTCTGTGTTTGACGGAGTGAACAATCCTGATAATGAGGAAATAAACTACTACTACCCTACAAGCGACTTGGTAACAGGTCCAGATATCATCTTCTTCTGGGTAGCAAGAATGATTATGGCTGGATATGAATATCGCAAGACATTCCCATTCAAGCATGTTTACTTCACAGGTATCGTACGCGATAAGCTTGGAAGAAAGATGAGCAAGAGTCTAGGAAACTCTCCTGACCCTATTATGCTTATTGAGAAATACGGCGCAGACGGTGTTCGTATGGGTATGATGCTAAGTGCACCAGCTGGTAATGACATTCTGTTTGACGAAAGTTTGTGCGAGCAAGGTCGTAACTTCAACAACAAGATATGGAATGCTTTCCGACTCATCAAGGGCTGGGAAACAGCAGACATTGAGCAGCCAGAAGCAAGCAAGATAGCAGTGAAATGGTTTGATGCCAAACTGAAAGAAGTAAATGCAGAAATGCAGGAGCA
>JAGPJJ010000186.1 GCA_018054505.1 Prevotella sp. | reverse complement strand
TGGAACCCCAACGCCATTGTCTTTAAAAACAAACTTCCATTCTTTGCCATTATCTACTGCGCTCAGAGTTATCTCTGTTCCTACACCAGCATAGGCTATGGCATTGTCGGTAAGATTACGGAAGATGCTATAAATCAGACTTTGGTTACCTTTAATGACTATATCATCTGGTAGCATATCATTAAAAGTCATCTGTTTCTGACTCAACTGTAAAGATGTCTCTTTGATAATGTCTTTCACTGTCTGCGATATGTTCACTCTCGTAAAGTCTATCATATCAGGAGCGTCATCCATACGATTCAGTGTTGATATATCTTGCAACAAGGCAGTAAGTCTCTGGCTTTGAGCATAACATCTTTGCATAAACTGCAATCTCATGTCCTCGTTTATACCAGGATTATTGAGGATAGTCTCTAGATATCCTTGTATACTTGCAACTGGAGTCTTGAGTTCATGCGCAATATTCTGAGTCAGCTGCCGTTTCAATACATCCTGTTCCTTTCTTGTTGATTGCAGACGCTTATACAACTTAATAATTTTCTCAGCAATCTCACCAAGTTCATCACCAGGGAATTCCATAAGGTCTTCGGTATCCAGACTCTCGTTATGATCTGCTTTACTTGCAAAACTACGCAATTTAGTTATATTTCTTCCAAGCGGACCGGTAAACTTATACAGCACCAATGTAAGAATAATTATTGCTGTAAGAGAGAACCAGATATAATGTTGATCAGTTTTCAAAGTTTCAGTTAGATTATTGTCATAAGGCAACGCACTACGTATAATAAAACCGTCTTTTTTAAAATAAGTGGCAGAATAGAAATATTCTCTTTTCAACGTAGCACTTTTACGGCCTATTTCTGAGCCATACCCATATTTTAGCGCATTTCTAACTTCTTTTCTATTAGCATGATTAGCAAAATTTGCATAATCTTTTCGCATATTATCGAATACGACCTTTCCTTTAGGTGTGATGATTGTAACTCTTAGGTCAGGAATATTAGTACGCTTCACATAACCAGAAAGAATTTGCTCATCGTTTCTCCCGATATAGTGTAAAGCATCGTCCATACTTTCATTGAAAGATTGGAGACGTATTTCAAGATTATCTATTTTGTATTGCTTCTCTCTGAAATGCTGAAACATTGTAAATGCTACAGTAAATGAGAGAAAAACAAGCATTACGGTCAGATGAAGTTTTGTTCCTACCGATATTCTCTTCATTCTTTTGCTGAATTATTCATTAAGGTTAATTTAGGAGTCGAAGTAATATCCAAATCCAAGTCTTGTGACAATGCATTTAGAAAATCTTCCAATCTTTTTTCTCAGTCGTGTGATGTTCACATCTACAGTTCTGTCAAGCACTAATACATCTTTAGGCCAAATACGGTCAATCAGTTCTTGCCTTGAGAATACTCTTCCACGCTCTTCTAAAAGAAGTTGCAATAGTTCAAATTCTGTTTTTGTGAAAGGAATATCCTCTCCATCAATAGCCACCGTTTTCTTGCTTAGATTCATTTCCAGTCCCTGATATCTGATGAACTGTTGTTCTGTTGGAGCATTATCGTCTGCAGTACGTCTCAATACAGCACGAACTCTTACCATTACTTCCCTAATTGAAAACGGTTTTGAAATATAATCATCTGCACCAATATTAAATCCTGTCACCGTGTCGTTTTCTGTATCACGGGCTGTAAGAAATATTATAGGGATGTTAGCAGTTGTCGGTCCTTTTTTAATGGTCTTAGCCATAGAGAAACCAGACATACCACCCATCATCACATCAAGCAATAACAAGTCGAAGCCGGCTATATCCATTGTCAAAGCCTCTTCGGCAGAGTTTGCAGTCTCCACTTGATATCCTTCGGTTTCAAGATTAAACTTCAGAATTTCACATAAGTCCTGTTCATCATCAACAACAAGAATTCGATATTTTTTTTCTGTCATGTCTTTATTATTTGTGATGTTGCAAAGATACAGCATTGTTTATTTATATCTATTTCAATATGATTACAATAATGTTACAGGGGGCAACGATATCATTCATTTCAATAGCAAATATACAACATTTTCTTATACGAACTAATAGTTTACTGATTTTTTTAGATAAAAAAGAAACTACTTCTATGTTTAATTACTTGAACAAAGAATTATATAACAAAGCGTAGAATGCAGAATAATGCGTTTTACAAAGGAATTAGATTGATGAAATTTATTTGATTATCAGAAGGTATAAACAAAAAAATGCAGGAGATAAACTCCTGCATTTATATATTTATTTAAATAGTCCACCAAGTGAATTAGACAATATCACCAGAAAGACAATTGTTGTTATACCAACATATAACCAATCACGCTGGTGAGCAAAGTCAACCAACGAAAGAATGATTCTAGTAATTGGAGTTAGCATTAAAACCAAGACTCCAAGTTGTATCCAGTTTGCTGCCTGAAATTGGAACAAACCTGTGAAAATACCTGTCAAAGAAGTCAGTGATGTTGGCTCGCCATGAAACTTATAGTAATCAGGTATTGACTCAGAACCGTGACTAATCAAATAGTATATTCCGCCGAGAATTGCAATGCAACATGCAGTCATTACACCGACACGCAGAGTTGAACCAATCAACTGCTGCATCTTCTTATTTTCATTCATCAATTCCATAGTCATTAAAATTTACCCATTATACCATTATATATCATATTTATCGCAACCAACAGAATGGCAAAGACAAATATCTTTCTCAATATTGTTACATCAAGTCGCTTCAAGAGTTTAGCACCGAAAAGTGAACCGCCCAAGACTCCTACCATTATTGGGAAAGCAATTCCCGGAGCGATATAACCTCTTTGAATATAGACAACAGCAGAAGCAACAGCTGTAACACCAATCATGAAATTACTTGTTGTTGTGCTTACTTTAAATGGAACTTTCATTGCAGCATCCATAGCTAGCACTTTCAATGCTCCACTACCAATACCTAGAAGACCAGAAAGAACTCCAGCGCCAAGCATTACAGAGAAACCGCCACCAACATTAGTCAGTTCGTATTTCTTTTCACCATCCTTAGTAGGATAAGTACCATATAGCTTTAGTTTGCGTGCCATGTCGCTTCCCACAACATTTGTATGATCAACCTTTCTGCGCATTTGCATTGCAGAAGTTAAAATCAATACTAATCCAAAGATAACAGCAATAATGTTAGTTGGCATCCACAGGGCTATAATAGCTCCGCCGACAGCACCAATCGTGGTCGCTATCTCCAAAAACATTCCAAGACGAATATTGGTGATACCCTCTTTTACATAAGCACTGGCTGAACCAGATGATGTTGCTATTGAAGCAACAAGGGCTGCACCTATGGCATAATGAAAATCAATATTAAAACAAAGCGTCAATACTGGTATCACTACCACTCCACCACCTAAGCCCGTAAGCGAGCCAAGAAGTCCGGCAAGGAATGCCGCACAAATCAAGATAATTGTAAATGTTAAAACTGTCATCCTTTTTATTTTTCGCGCAAAGGTACATTTTTTGTCCTATTAAAAGATGCTTTCAGTAACTCAAATAACATACATTTGACTATCAGTATGGCTTTTAACTATCGTTTGCACACCAACAAAATAGCTTTTACAATTATTTTAAGAGAATATTATGTATTATTATCAAATAAGGAAAAACAAAAACGTTACAAAAGAAAGT
>JAGPJJ010000039.1 GCA_018054505.1 Prevotella sp. | reverse complement strand
TATTTTGTATTGTGCATGATTTGCACTACCTTTGAATAAAGTAGGCTGCATCACGACAATAAAAATAAAAAACATATTTTTATTTTGTATTGTGCATGATTTGCACTACCTTTAGATAAAGTAGGCTGCATCATGACAATTAAAATAAAATTAGTATTTTATTTTGTATTGTGCATGATTTGCACTACCTTTGCAAAGCGAATATATCACCTACAAAAATATAAAAAAGTATGATTCTTTTTTTTAGAACTCAATCTAAGAGTGTTATTGCAACTGAATTCGATCATCAGCCAGATCAGAACGAAATCAGTGAACTTTGCTGGCTTTACGGCGATGCAAAGTTGGAAGAAACCCAAAAATTGGAAGGCTTCTTTGTTGGACCACGCCGTGAAATGATTACCCCTTGGAGTACGAATGCCGTTGAGATTACCCAGAATATGAGTCTTAGCGGCATTTTGCGTATAGAGGAATATTTCCCTGTTGATTCAGAGAAGGCAGAACACGACCCTATGCTGCAACGTATGTACAATGGTATCGACCAGGACATATTCACAGTTAACCACAACCCGGAACCAATCAAGTATGTTGATGACCTCGAAACATACAACAACGAGGAAGGCCTTGCATTGAATGATGATGAGATTGCCTATCTACACAAACTTGAGAAGGAAAACGGCCGACCACTAACCGATTCTGAAATCTTTGGTTTTGCACAGATAAACTCTGAGCATTGTCGTCACAAGATTTTCGGCGGACAATTTATCATCGACGGAAAAGAAATGGAGTCATCTCTTTTCAGCATGATAAAGAAAACCACTAAAGAAAACCCGAATAAGATTTTATCTGCATATAAGGATAATGTGGCTTTCGCACAAGGTCCTGTTATAGAGCAGTTTGCTCCTGCAGACCAAAGTACTAGTGATTATTTCCGTGTAAATGATATTGAGAGTGTAATCTCTCTTAAAGCCGAAACTCACAATTTCCCAACTACTGTTGAGCCTTTCAATGGTGCTGCTACAGGAACTGGTGGTGAAATTCGTGACCGTATGGGTGGAGGTGTCGGTTCATGGCCTATTGCTGGAACTGCATGTTACATGACAGCTTACCCTCGTTTGAAAGATGAAAACGGTAAAACAGATATAGAACGTGATTGGGAAGATATTCTTCCTGTACGTAATTGGTTGTATCAAAGCCCAGAACAAATTCTGATTAAGGCTTCTAATGGTGCAAGTGATTTTGGTAACAAGTTTGGACAGCCATTAATTTGTGGTTCTGTACTAACTTTCGAGCACCAGGAAAATAATGAAAAATATGCTTACGACAAGGTTATTATGCTTGCCGGCGGTGTAGGATATGGCAAAAAACGCGACTGTCTGAAAAAAGAACCAGCAAAGGGCAACAAAGTTGTTGTTGTTGGTGGCGATAACTATCGTATCGGTCTTGGTGGCGGTTCTGTATCTTCTGTTGATACTGGTAAATATAGCAATGGAATAGAACTTAATGCTATTCAGCGTGCTAACCCTGAAATGCAGAAACGTGCTTACAACCTCGTTCGTGCATTGGTTGAAGAAGATGAAAATCCAGTTGTCAGCATTCACGACCATGGTAGTGCAGGTCACTTGAACTGCCTATCTGAACTTGTTGAAGAATGTGGCGGCGAAATCGATATGTCTAAATTGCCTATTGGTGACAAGACGCTAAGCGCTAAAGAAATTATCGCTAATGAAAGTCAGGAACGTATGGGACTTCTTATTGATGAGAAGTATCTTGACCATGTTCAGAAAATAGCAGAACGTGAACGTGCCCCGATGTATGTTGTTGGTGAAACTACAGGCGATGCTCATTTTGCTTTTAAACAGGCTGATGGCATTAAACCATTTGATCTTGATGTTGCCCAGATGTTTGGTCACACTCCAAAGACAATTATGGTTGATGAGACTGTAGAGCGTAAATATGAGGATGTTACTTATTCACAAGATCACATAGACGAATATCTTAATCGTGTGCTTCAACTTGAATCTGTAGCTTGTAAAGACTGGTTGACAAATAAAGTAGACCGTTCTGTCACAGGTAAGGTAGCACGCCAGCAAGGACAAGGTAAAATACAACTTCCATTGTCAGACTGCGGTGTCGTTGCACTTGATTTCCGTGGAGAAAAGGGTATTGCCTCTTCTTTAGGACATGCTCCACAGGCAGGTCTTGCTGATCCAAAAGCAGGAAGTGTACTTTCTGTTGCTGAGGCTCTTACAAATATTGTATGGGCGCCGCTTGCTGAAGGACTTGATAGTCTTAGTCTAAGTGCTAACTGGATGTGGCCTTGTCGTTCACAGAAGGGTGAGGATGCAAGACTTTACGAAGGTGTAAGTGCATTGAGCGATTTCTGCTGTGATATACATGTAAATGTACCTACAGGTAAAGATTCTCTATCTTTGAGCCAGCAATATCCTAACGGTGAGAAAATCATCGCTCCAGGAACTGTTATAGTAAGTGCTGGTGGTGAGATCAGTGATGTGAAGAAAACAGTAAGCCCAGTACTTGTAAACGATAAAAATTCAAGTCTTTATCATATTGATTTCAGTTTCGACGAACAACATCTTGGCGGTAGTGCATTTGCACAGAGCTTGGGTAAAGTCGGAAGTGATGTTCCAACAGTGAAGAACCCTGAGTATTTCGTTGATTGTTTCAATGCAATTCAGGAACTTGTTAAGCGTGGTTGGATTATGGCTGGTCATGATATCAGTGCCGGTGGTTTGATAACTACTCTTTTGGAAATGACTTTCGCAAACGAGAATGGCGGTATCAATGTTAATCTTCATGATATAGCAAGCGATGATATCGTTAAGACTTTGTTTGCTGAAAATCCAGGTGTTGTTATTCAGGTAAGCGACGAGCATAAGGAAGAATTGAAAAAATTCCTTGATGACGAAGGCGTTGGATATGCTAAGATTGGTTATCCTACTCCAAACAGCCGTAAGATTGTTGTTAAGAATGGCGATGCTGAAAATGAGTTCGATATAGATTCTCTTCGTGAAACTTGGTATAAGACATCTTATCTCCTTGACCGTGATCAGAGTATGAACGGTATGGCAAAGAAGCGTTATACAAACTACAAGAAGCAGCCTATTGAAATATCTTTTAACAAAGAATTCAAGGGTACACTTGCAAGTTATGGTATAGATATTAATCGTAGAAAGCCAACAGAAGTTAAAGCTGCTATCATACGTGAAAAGGGTACTAATGGTGAGCGCGAAATGGCTTACACAATGTATCTAGCAGGTTTTGACGTGAAGGATGTCATGATGACTGATCTTATCAGTGGTCGTGAGACATTGGAAGATGTCAACTTTATTGTATTCTGTGGTGGTTTCTCAAATAGTGATGTTCTTGGAAGTGCCAAAGGATGGGCTGGAGCATTCCTCTACAATCCAAAAGCAAAAGAAGCTCTTGATAAGTTCTACGCTCGCGAGAACACCTTGAGTCTTGGTATTTGTAACGGATGTCAGTTGATGGTGGAATTGAATTTAATCAATCCTGAGCATGAACACAGAAGTCATTTGTGCCATAACAGTTCAAATAAGTTTGAAAGTGCATTCCTTGGATTGAGTATTCCTCAAAATAAGAGTATCCTTCTGGGCAGTCTAAGTGGTAGTAAACTTGGTATTTGGGTGGCTCATGGAGAAGGTCGTTTCTATCTTCCAGAACCAGAAGACCATTATAACGTAGTTGCAAAATACAACTATGCTGAATATCCAGGAAATCCTAACGGCTCTGATTACAATGTTGCTGGTATCTGCTCAAACGATGGTCGTCATCTTGCAATGATGCCACATCCTGAGCGTGCTATCTTCCCTTGGCAGAATGCTTATTATCCACTAGATCGCAATAATGATGAGGTTACTCCTTGGATTGAGGCTTTTGTCAATGCAAGAAAGTGGATAGAGGAAAAAGGATAAACATGTATTGGAAGTTATTCAAGACATTTATTAAGATTGGCTTAGTCACCTTTGGAGGTGGCTATGCCATGATTCCTATGATAGAGGCTGATGTTGTTGACAAAAATAAATGGATAGACAAAGATGAATTCTTAAATCTTGTAGCAATCGCTCAAAGTTGTCCAGGTGTTTTCGCCATCAACATCAGCATATTTATTGGATATAAACTGAGAAAGATTTCAGGAGCTGTTTGTACAGCTGTCAGTGCGGCATTGCCGTCTTTTATCATCATCCTTTTAATTGCGATGTTCTTTCATCAGTTTCAGGACAATAAGATTATTGCTTCAATATTTGCAGGCATTCGTCCTGCCGTTGTTGCTTTGATTGCTGTTCCTACATTTAATCTTGCCAAAAGTGCAAAAATCAACATCTATAACTGTTGGATACCTACAATGGGAGCAATTGCTATATGGTTAGTTGGTGTTAATCCGATTTGGGTGATAATGGCAGCTGGTGTTGGTGGATTTCTTTATGGCAAATATATAAAGCCTACAGAATAAACATCATCATACTGTAATCAATATTATGATATTCATACAACTATTTATCGCATTTTTTGAGATAGGCTTGTTTGGCTTTGGTGGCGGATACGCCATGATTTCTCTTATACAGGGTATGGTAGTAACTCGCTATCATTGGCTCACCGTAAGTGAATTTACGAATGTCATAGCTATTAGCCAGATGACTCCAGGACCTATTGGTATAAATTCAGCTACCTATTGTGGATACACAGCTATACATAATGCTGGCTTTTCTGAATTTACGGCAGTCATGGGCTCACTTACAGCAACAATTGCTATAATTTTGCCATCATTAATCTTGATGATTTTGATCAGCAAAATGTTTATGAAATACATGGATTCTCCAATAATACAAGATGTTTTTTTTGGTTTGAGACCAGCTGTAGTAGGACTTCTTGCAGCAGCTACATTGTTGCTGATGACTCCCGAAAACTTCTCTACTCCTTCTGATCCATGGACTTTCTGGATTAGCATAGGTTTGTTTACTGCAACATTTGTAGGAACAAAATTCATAAAAATAAACCCATTAACCATGATTGGTTGTGCTGCATTTGCTGGGTTGTTGCTGCTATATTAAATTATAGAGCAAATTTCATATTCGTAGTCTGATATAGAAAAACGATAAGACAATTTTATATTTAATGATTTTCTGCCTTTTTTCATTGGGTTTTATGGGGAAAAAAGGCATTTAATCGTAATATATAAATGTACATATAATTATAAATCTAATAAAACATGGGACAAAATCAAAAAGGTTCAAAAGCATACCTTGTTTCTATTGTCATGGTTGCTGTACTCGGAGGGTTACTCTTCGGTTATGATACCGCAGTTATTTCTGGTGCCGAAAAAGGATTACAAGCATTCTTTCGTGGAGCAAAAGATTTTGAGTATACCGATTTTATGCATGGGTTAACTTCGTCAAGTGCATTAATTGGGTGTATTATTGGCAGCTCTTTGTCAGGACTTTTTGCGATGAGGCTTGGAAGAAAGAATTCTTTAGTGTTTGCAGGTATATGCTTTTTCATATCGGCTTGGGGATCTATGTATCCAGAATCATGGATATTAACAAATGGTAAGCCAACATACAATTTATTGGTGGTTTTTAATTTGTATCGTGTTCTTGGTGGTATAGGAGTCGGTATGGCTTCTGCAATTTGTCCAATGTATATTGGCGAGGTCGCACCAAGCAACATACGAGGTATGCTAGTAAGTTGGAATCAATTTGCTATAATCTTTGGTCAGCTTGTTGTTTATTTTGTCAATTTCATTATTCTTGGAGGTCATTCAAATCCTATATATAATGCTGCCGGAGCAATTGCAAATATGGCAGATGCACAATGGACTATTACGACTGGATGGAGGTATATGTTTGGCTCAGAATGTATACCAGCTGCCTTGTTTACAATTCTTATTTGTTTTGTTCCCGAAACACCTCGCTATCTTGTAATGATTAAGCAAGATAAAAAGGCTCTGAATGTGCTCTCACGCATAAATGGAACAGAAAAAGCAACAGAAATTTTAAGTGATATTAAAAATACGATTTCTGTAAAGACAGAGAAAATCTTTTCTTATGGATTCATGTGTATCTTTATAGGTATCATGTTAAGTGTTTTCCAACAGGCTGTAGGTATTAATGCTGTTTTGTATTATGCACCTCGTATATTCCAAGATATGGGCATGGGTAACCCAATGGTTCAGACTGTGATAATGGGAATCGTAAATATTTCGTTTACTCTTGTAGCTGTGTTTACTGTTGAGAAGCTTGGTAGAAAGACGCTTCTTGTTTGGGGCTCAATAGGTATGGCCATTGGTGCTTGTGGTGTAGCGATAACATTTGGAAATCCAGCGCTTAACATAATTACCATGATTTGTATTATGATTTATAGTGCTTCATTCATGTTCAGTTGGGGACCAATTTGTTGGGTATTAATCGCCGAGATATTCCCAAATACTATACGTGGTACAGCAGTTGCTATTGCTGTAGCTTTCCAATGGATATTCAATTTTATTGTTAGTTCAACTTTTGTTCCTATGTTTAATATGCATTTGTCTCATGGAGACAATTTCGGACACTGGTTTACTTATGGCCTTTACGGTATGATTTGTGTAATCGCCGCAGTCTTTGTTTGGAAGCTTGTTCCAGAAACAAAAGGTAAAACATTGGAAGATATGACTAAACTTTGGAAAAAATAGCATATAACTTACGATTCATAACAAATAATCCCGAGAATAATTTCTCGGGATTTTTTCTTTTATGAACTTTACTATATACTGTCAAAAAAACGTAACTTTGCAACATGCAATATTTCGGCGAGTTAATATCTTTGGGCGTTGCCTTTTCGTGGACGATAACGGCAATTCTGAGTGAGTACGCAAGCAAGCGCTTGGGAAGCATCACTCTCAATATGTTGAGAATGGTCTTTGCTCTTGCTTTTTCTGTGATTATGTTTCTTGTGGTATTTGGAAAGCCATTACCGGCTAAAGGATCTACGGAGGCATATTGCTGGATGGCTTTGTCTGGTTTTGTAGGCTTTGTGATGTGCGACTATTGTTTGATGAAATGCTATACTATTATTGGTTCGCGTTTTGGGCAGTTGTTTATGACTTTGGCTCCTTTATCGGCAGCTATTGCTGCATGGATATTGCTAGGCCAAAAGTTAGAGCCAATGAGTATCGTTGCTATGTTTGTGACTTTGGGTGGTATCTCAATATCAATACTCGGGCGTGGTGACAATCATCTTCTTTCTTTAAAGTTACCGGCTAATGGAGTGTTTTATGCAACAGTAGCTGCGGTGTGTCAAGGTATAGGATTAGTAATAAGTAAGGTTGGTCTAGATAGTTATCAGACAAGTATGCCTCATGATGTAGCGATAAGTACTCCGTGGATGTTGCCATTCTGTGCAAATTTCTTTAGATGTCTTGCCGGGCTTGGGGGATTTACTATATTAATGCTTTTCAATAAAAGCTTCGGAAAGTTCCGTCATAGTTTTCATGATGGTAAAATTATGTCTGCAGTAGTAGCAACAACAATATTCGGACCTTTCGTTGGTGTTGCATTTTCTCTTATGGCTGTGCAATATACAGCAGCAGGAATAGCGAGTACACTTATGGCTTTAACTCCGATTATTATTTTGATACCGTCACATTATATGTTTCATCAGCGCATCACATGGAAAGAAATTATGGGTGCCTGTATATCGGTGGTAGGCGTAGCTATGTTTTTTCTAGGATAAGTTGTTGATAATAATGAAAAATAACTATCTTTGTGCCCATTACTAGAATCAATTATTTAATATGAATATACTTGAAGCAATAAAGGGTTGGTTTTCATTTAATGGCAAGTCAAAGGATGTAGCTCTTGTTCTTGGTGGAGGAGGAGCCCGTGGAATTGCGCATATTGGAGCAATAGAAGTTTTATCGGAACGAGGATATAATATAACATCTATTGCAGGAACATCTATGGGTGCACTCGTTGGAGGTTTGTATGCTAGTGGAAAGTTGGATGAGCTAAAAGATATTATATTGGGTTTAGGCAAAAAGCAGATGCTTTCTATCATGGATATATCTTTTGGATTAGACCATGTAGCAAGTGGCAAGCGATTGGTTGAGGTTTTGGATTCACTTGTTGGTGAAATTAAAATAGAAGATTTAAATACAAAGTTTTGTTGTTGTGCGTCTGATGTTTTAAGTGGAGAAGAAGAAGTGTTTAGAAATGGATATTTAAAAACCGCAATCCGTGCTTCTGTATCCGTGCCATGTTTTTTTAAACCCGTAAGTGATGATAATAATCATATTTATATTGATGGTAGCATACATAATATATTACCTTTAAATCGAGTTGAAAGAAAACAAGGTGATATACTAATTGCCATTAATGTCAATGGACCTGATAAAATGCCTTTTGATGCTTATGTGAAAAAGAAGAAAGAAAATAAAAAGACGAAGAATATGATGAAATATCTGTTTTGTTTTCTAAAACCAGATACCTCAGAAAATTATAAAAATATGGCGATGAGAGTTGCTCACATGTCAATACAGGCAAGTAGTAGGTTAGCTATACAACTGACACCACCAGATATTTTGGCCGAATTACCAATGGATAGCTTTGGACTTTTTGATTTTTCTAAAGCGAATGAGATATATCAATATGGACGTGAAGAGATGACTCGTAAACTTGATGAATATGAAAATAAATAATAATATAATGAGAAAATTGATAATTGCCGTTCTATTCGCAGTTGTCAGTATAAACAATGTTCATGCTCAGGATAATAATACTTTTTGGTTGGGAGCAGACATCAGTGGAACAACTCAGTTGGAAAGTAATGGTGAAAAGCTTTATAATGCCAAAGGTGAAATAAGAGAAAATACAGCTCTAATGAAAGAGTTGGGTCTGAATGCGATTAGACTACGCGTATGGGTGAATCCTCGTGGTGGATGGTCTGGCGCTGAAGATGTGTTGGAAATGGCAAAACGTGCAAAATACTATGATATGGCTGTGATGATAGATTTCCACTATAGTGATTGGTGGGCGGATCCAGGTAAGCAGCATATTCCAGCAGCATGGCAATACATGAGTTATGATGAAATGAAAAACGCACTTTCTGAACATACACAGGACGTACTGTCTCTTTTGAAAAAAAACGGTATTGATGTTAAATGGGTTCAGGTAGGAAACGAAACAACAAATGGTTTCCTTTGGCCAATGGGACGTGCTAGCGATAATATGGAAAAGTATGCCGGATTTACCGAAGCTGGTTATCAGGCAGTGAAAAAAATATATCCAAATGCTCAGGTTATTATTCATATTGATGGAGGATGTGACCAAAAGCGATATGACTTTATTTTTGATGGACTCAAAAAATATGGTACACATTATGATATGATAGGGCTAAGTGTTTATCCATATTGGGATGTTGTGGCTAAATTAGAAAGTGATTGGAAAGGTACTGTAAGAGATTTTACTGCTAATATAAAGCATCTGTATGAAAAGTATGGCAAAGAAACCATGGTCGTAGAAACAGGAGCTGAAGCAAAGCACCCAAAAGAAGGATATACAATAATGAAGGCGGTTATAAATGCAGCCAAAAATGATTGTGGAGGGCATTGCCATGGTGTGTTTTATTGGGCACCAGAGCTTGAAGGTCAATATCCGCTTGGAGCATTTGATAATCACCGCCCAACGGAGATCATGAAGGCCTTTGCAAAATAATAAATTGCTGATGATAAGACCTTATAACTTATCTGTGTGGGAATTTAATAAATAAAAAAGAATTTTATTTTGTTATTTCATTTGTTTGCGGTAATTTTGCAATTAAAATATAAATATCATACGATGACATATTCTATTGAAAAAGTAACCACACTGATAGGTGCGCGTCGTTTTGGCGAGAGTGATGCAAATATAGGATTTATTCTTACAGACAGTCGCTCTCTTTGTTTCCCTGAGGAAACGTTGTTCTTTGCCCTTAAATCTGAGCGAAATGATGGTCATAACTATATTCCTGAACTATACAGACGCGGAGTTAAGAACTTTGTTGTTGCAGATGTTCCAGAAAATTATGATACAGAATACAAGGATGCTAATTTCCTAAAAGTTGTGAATGTTCTTGAGGCATTACAGCGTTTAGCCGAAAGACATCGTGATGAATTCAATATTCCTATAGTCGGTATTACCGGAAGTAATGGAAAAACGATGGTTAAGGAATGGCTTAACCAACTTCTTGGAGATGACATGTTTGTTACTCGCAGTCCTCGCAGTTATAATTCTCAGATAGGCGTGCCTTTGAGTGTTTGGCTTATGAATGAGCATACTCAGGTTGGTGTGTTTGAAGCAGGAATAAGTAAACCTGGCGAAATGTTAGCATTGCGTGATATTATTCAGCCAACGATTGCTGTTCTTACTAATTTAGGAGAGGCTCATCAAGAGAATTTCTTAAATAAAGATGAAAAATGCAAGGAAAAGCTTGTCTTATTCCACGATGCTCAGACCGTAGTTTATAATGAGGATGATGAAATCGTAAATAAAGCTGTTGCTGAACTTGATGACTTTAAAGGTGAAAAACTGTGTTGGTCGCTGAAAGACAAGCATGCACCTATGTATGTTAAGAGTGTTGAGAAAACAGACACAGCAACAAAAGTTACATATATATATAATGGTGAGGAATGTTCTTATTCTCTACCTTTTATTGATGATGCATCTATAACAAATTCTATTATCTGTGCTGCCGTAGCACTTAAAATCGGTGTTAAAGCAGATAGACTTGATAAGCGAATGCAGAAATTGGAGCCAATAGCTATGCGTCTGGAGGTAAAGCAGGGACAGCATGGTTGCACGCTTATTAATGATAGTTATAATTCAGATATAAATTCTTTGGATATAGCTCTTGATTTTATGAATCGACGTCCTGATCATGAAGGTCGTAGACATACATTGATATTGAGTGATATTTATCAAAGTGGTATTGCTGCCAAAGAGTTATATAGAGAAGTAAGTGAATTGTGCAAAAAGCGTGGCGTTGTGAAGTTTGTTGGAATAGGTCCAGAACTTTCTGCAAATGCTGATGTGATTGCTGTTGGTGAAAAAAACTTCTTCCCTACAGTTGATGAATTTGTAGCTAGTGGTGTGTTCAAATCTTTACATGATGAGGTGATTCTTGTTAAGGGCGCACGTCAGTTTGGTTTCGATCAGATTACCGAACTTCTTGTACAGAAAGTACACGAGACAACTTTGGAGGTTAATCTAAATGCCGTAGTGAATAACCTTAACTGGTATCGCTCGTTCATGAAGCCTCAGACAAAGCTAGTGTGTATGATTAAGGCTGATGCTTATGGTGCAGGAAGTGTAGAAATAGCAAAAACTCTTCAAGATCATCGTGTTGATTATTTAGCAGTTGCAGTTGCCGATGAAGGAGTAACCCTTCGTAAGAACGGTATCACAAGCAATATCATGATAATGAATCCGGAAATGACTGCTTTCAAGACCATGTTTGATTATGATCTTGAACCTGAAGTTTATTCTTTCCGTCTACTTGATGCTCTTGTAAAAGCAGCTGAAAAAGAGGGCATAACAGGATTCCCTGTACATATTAAACTCGATACAGGTATGCATCGTCTAGGTTTTAATCCAGACACTGATATGGAAGAGCTTATAAATAGGCTCAAACATCAGGATGCTATCATACCGCGTTCTGTATTCAGTCATTTTGTTGGTTCAGATAGTGACGACTTTGATAAGTTTAGTGCTCAGCAGTTTGAACTGTTTGATAGAGGCAGCTCTAAACTGCAAAGTGCTTTCGACCACAAAATACTTCGTCATATTGATAATAGTGCTGGTATTGAGCATTTCCCAGAACGACAAATGGATATGTGCAGACTGGGATTAGGACTTTATGGCATCAATTCTCGTAACAATGAAATTATAAATAATGTAAGTACATTAAAGACAACGATACTTCAATTGCGCAATGTTAATGCTGGTGAAAGTGTTGGATACAGTCGTAAGACAATACTAGAAAAGGATAGTGTTATCGCCGCAATTCCAATTGGATATGCTGATGGTCTTGACAGACATTTGAGTAACCGTAATGGATACTGTCTCGTAAATGGCAAAAAAGCTGACTATGTTGGTAATATATGTATGGATGTTGCAATGATTGATGTTACTGGAATTGATTGTAAAGAAGGTGACAGTGTAGAAATTTTTGGTGACAATCTGCCTGTAACAGTATTAAGTGATATCATCGGAACAATTCCTTACGAGGTACTTACTGGTATAAGTAATCGTGTAAAGAGAATCTATTTCCAAGATTAATAAGTAAAAGTTATAATATGATAAACTGCGAGCCTGCAAGGGGACTCGCAGTTTTTTTTGACGCAATTATTCATAAAACGTAAACGTTTAAGTAAATCTATTTGATGATTAGTGTCGTTATGTGAAAAGTTTTTGTTAACTTTGCGAACAATGGGTGAAAAACGCACCCTTGATTTTAAACCTAAAGAAAGCGAAACTACAAATTATTAATCGAATATTTAAATGGAACAGATTTTCAGCTATGTCATTAGCTTTGGAGCCAGTGTGATGATGCCAATTCTTTTTACCATCATTGGCTTGTGTATCGGTATGAATTTTGGAAAGGCTTTGAAGTCCGGACTCTTTGTTGGTGTCGGATTTGTAGGCTTGGGAGTTGTCACAGCTTTGCTGACGACTAACTTCAATACTCCATTGAGTTCTATATCTGATTTCTATCATCTGCAACTTAATGTTTTTGATATGGGGTGGCCAGCTGCTGCAGCTGTGGCATATAACACTGCAGTAGGTGCATTGATAATACCAATTTGCTTGGGCGTTAATTTCTTAATGCTGATTACAAAGACCACACGTACGGTGAATATAGACTTGTGGAATTACTGGCATTTCGCATTTATCGGAGCAGTGGCTTATTTCGTTATGGGCGAAAGTTTACTTTGGGGATATTTTGCAGCGATTGTTTGTTATATTATAACTCTTGTATGTGCTGATCTTACAGCAGAGAAATTCCAAAAATATTATGATTTGGATGGTATCTCAATACCTCAGCCTTTCTGTCAGAGTTTCACACCTTTTGCTATAATAATAAATAAGGTGTTGGATAAGATACCTGGTTTTAATAAACTTGATGTTGATGCTGAAGGTTTGAAAAAGAAATTTGGAGAACTTGGAGATCCTTTGGTTCTTGGTGTCATTGTTGGAGCGTTGATAGCTCTTTTTGGTGAGGCTGGGCATATTGCAAATTTCACAGGGTTCGTTAAGGAGTTGCAGCAGGCTGATGCAAAAGCAACATCTACTGATGCTGTGATGGCAATAGCAAAGAATGTGTTGTCACTGGGTGTTATCATGGGAGCTGTGATGGAACTCATACCACGTATCACTAAATTGTTTATCGACGGTTTGATGCCAATTTCAGAAAAGACAAA
>JAGPJJ010000185.1 GCA_018054505.1 Prevotella sp. | reverse complement strand
GTTACACATTTTGCGTAATCAAAATAAATCACTATATTTGCAATCGTATTAAAACATTTAATAATATGGAAAATCCCTTTGTTATAAAATCATACAAGTCAAAAGAGCTGTTCTGTGATCGAGAAAAAGAACTGGAAACACTTATCCGAAACTTTGAGAACGACACAGATACAACTATCGTATCACTTCGTAGAATGGGTAAGACTGGACTTATATATCGTTTTTTTGATGAAATTAAGATTAAGTCACTTGACATATTGCCAGTGTATGTGGATATTTACGCATCTCGCACAATAGCAGATTTTATTAAACTGACGGCAGAAGCTGTGTTAAGAGCATTTCCTCAAGAAAGCAGTATAGGAAAACATTTCATGAAGTTCATTAAATCACTGCGTCCACAATTCTCGTTTGATACACTTACTGGTGAGGTTCAATTGCAGATTGGTTATCAAGGTGTAGCAGAAAAGGAACACACATTAAAAGAACTGTTTGAGTTTTTAGATCAACAGAATATACACATACTTCTTGCCTATGATGAGTTCCAACAAATACGAGAATACCCAGAACAAAACATTGAAGCACTGCTACGCACATACATGCAGACACTTAAAAACGTTCATTTTATTTTCTGCGGAAGTAAAAAGCATCTTATGACAGATATATTTGCCAATGCTAAGAAACCATTTTATTCTAGTACGGCTTTTTTATCAATAAATAAGATTGCGAAAGAAACTTATAGCTCATTCATCAAAAAGATGTTTAATGACAACGATAGAACGATTACTGATGAAACTATTGACTATATACTAGATTGGACCAGACAACATACATATTACACACAAAGCCTCTGTCACACGATATTTGCCGACGGAGCTAAGGATGTGAAGATGGATGACGTGAAAAAAGCATGTTTGGAAATATTACAGCAAAACGAAATGTTGTATCTGCAATACAGACAAATGCTAACTAAAACTCAATGGAATTACCTTATAGCCGTAGCTAAGGAAGGACAGGTGACGCAGATAACAGCAAAGGCTTTTCTTGCTAAATATAATATCGGTACTCCATCTACATCTAAACGTTTGGTGAATTCGTTATATGAAAAAGAACTACTGTCGAATGTAGTAACTAAAGATGGTACATCTTATTCCGTCTATGATGTATTTATGTCACGCTGGCTAGAAAGGGAATTCTAAGAGACACAGGAATACGATCATTAAAATCACCAATAAAATCTATTTAACTTTTTTTATCATCGGTAAGTAACATATGTGACCAAGCATCCATTTTAGAACAAATACATTTGCATCCGGAAATCAGAAATACACAGAAAAAGTAGATTTACTGATTAGATATAACATTATTAATATAATAGATATGATTATGGACGACAAAATGTTTTGTTACCAGTGCCAAGAAACAGCTAATGGAACTGGATGCGTGGTGAAAGGTGTTTGCGGAAAACAGCCACAGACTGCCAAGTATATGGATTTATTGCTAGCAGTGGTAAGAGGCGTAGCGGTTGTTGACAGCGAACTTCGCAAAACAGGTAAAACTACTTGTGACTGCGTAAACGACTTCGTGGTTGATGCTTTATTCTGCACCATCACTAATGCTAACTTTGACGACGACAGCATTGCTGCACGCATTGACAAAGGTATCGAAATCAGAAACAAACTTATGGCTAAGGCTGATGGTATTGCATTGCCTGACTATGAAGAACTGAAATGGAACGGAGAGAAGAGTTCGTATGATGAAGAGTCTGAAAAAGTAGGTGTATTAAGAACTGAAAATGAAGACATTCGTTCACTGAAAGAACTTACTGTATATGGACTGAAAGGACTTGCAGCATATTATGAACATGCAGCAAGACTTGGTTTCACTGATAAAGAACTGATTAACTTTACATGTGACGCACTTGCAACTATAACAAATCCAAATGCAGGACAGGATGAATTATTCAACCTAGTATTAGCTACTGGTAAGGCTGGCGTGAAGGCGATGGCGATGCTAGATGAAGCAAATACAAAGAGCTATGGAAATCCAGAAATAACAAAGGTAAATATCGGAGTTGGTAAAAATCCTGGTATATTGATCAGTGGTCACGATCTACACGATATTGAAGACTTGCTGAAACAGACAGAGGGTACAGGCATTGACGTTTACACTCACGGTGAAATGTTGCCAGCTCATTACTATCCACAACTGAAGAAATATAAGCATCTTGTAGGTAACTACGGTAATGCATGGTGGAAACAAAGAGAGGAATTCTCTAGCTTCAACGGTCCTGTTGTATTCACAACAAACTGTATCGTTCCACCTCTTGCAAACGCAAACTACAAGGAGCGCATGTTCACAATGAACAGTACTGGTTTCCCAGGATGCAAACATATAGAAACTGGAAGCGACGGACACAAGGACTTTACAGAAGTGATTGAAGCTGCTCGCAAATGTAATGCACCTACAGAAATAGAACACGGAGAGATATTGGGCGGATTCGCACACAATCAGGTATTGGCACTTGCCGACAAGATTGTAGAGGCTGTGAAGAACGGAGACATCAAGAAGTTTGTCGTTATGGCTGGCTGTGACGGAAGAATGAAGAGCAGAAACTATTACACTGACTTTGCGAAGGCTTTGCCTAAAGATGCAGTGATTCTCACAGCAGGATGTGCAAAATACAAATACAACAAACTTGAACTTGGAGACATCAATGGTATTCCAAGAGTGCTTGATGCAGGACAATGCAACGACAGTTACTCACTTGCAGTGATAGCAATGAAGCTACAAGAAGTATTTGGTCTTGACGACATCAACAAACTACCAATAGCATACAATATTGCATGGTATGAACAGAAAGCTGTTATCGTGTTGTTGGCACTGTTAAGTCTTGGTGTAAAGAACATACATCTAGGTCCATCACTACCAGCATTCCTTTCTGCTAACGTTGCAAATGTGCTTGTTGATCAATTCGGTATCGCTGGAATAACTACAGTAGATGATGATTTGAAAATATTTGGAATGTAATAGGATTACATTAATTGATTAATAAATAAAACTGTCCCCAAGTTGCACATCACTGTGAAGCTTGGGGACAAAGACTTTTTCATAAAAAAAACTAATAACTAATCCTAATAATGTAAACCGAATCTCATAAAAAAAATTAGTACTATTAAATTCACATTGTAAAAGTAGTCGTTTATTCTATACGCAGAAAATTAATTCAGCGAACTGCCACTTTTATTCAACTAATCGCCTAGCAAAGAATAGTTGTTTATAAGGATGCAATAATGACTTGCTGAGCAAGCATGAAAATAACAATTATAATACCCAAGAATTAAATAATAGCAGACTTTTATACCTTATTATAATACATGGCTATGGCATCGCTTATAGACCACATATAACAACTGAAGAACATCAAAATACAAATAGAAATAGCACAAATTTATGAAGCCACGATAAATACATAAAACAAAAAAGTTGGGCTTTTATTTTGTTTTGTCTTTAATTTGCAGTACCTTAGACGGCCCTATATATAAAATATTATGACGACAAAAGAATTAATGCGCGAAGCTATAAGCTTAGCAAACGAAAATGTGAGAAATGGCGGTGGACCTTTCGGTGCCGTAATAGCAGATAAAGATGGAAACATAATTTCTACCGGAGTAAACCGTGTTACAGCTAATCATGACCCAACAGCACACGCTGAGGTAAGCGCAATAAGA
>JAGPJJ010000184.1 GCA_018054505.1 Prevotella sp. | reverse complement strand
AGAGCCTCATTAATTTGAACACTTGTCATACTGAGACTAACACTTCTTACTGTTCGATATTCTAATTTTGCAGTAAGATTATTATTAAACGTCATATCTATTCCCAGCAATGGAGAGAATGCTTCGTTTATGCTAACTGTAGAAACATTAAACATACTGCTCGGGGTCGGATTGCCTGTTTGGGTATCAGTAATAAATCCAAGACCGTTCATATATTCCGCAAAAGTGCTATATGAAGAATAGGAACCTACTGTATAAATACTCTTGTATGAATGATTGATATTAAAGCTTTTGAATACATCTCTAAACCAAGGAAGTCTTACTAATCCTCCATACCTTAACGTCCAATTTGGTAAAAGTTTAGCCAAAGAAGGAAACAGTTCTAAACTATGACCTCCCATACTTGTATAGGCTGATATGAAAGCTGGTACCATAACATCGGCATTATACTTATTCACCGTACCATTCTTCACATCAAATACCTTCCCTGCCAATGAAGTGTTTTGGGGATACACAGCATTTGCATATTGAGCTTCAACACGATCTCTGAAGGCATCAAGCAATCCACAGAATTTATCAAATGTCTTGCTATGGTAACCATTATTGGCATTTCCTATTCCCTCAAAAGAACTACCAATAGATATTGTAGTCATTGCGAAAGTTCCACTTTGCGTAGTTGGCATACCTTGATACATATATTGTATACTGCGGGCTTTTGTCGAGATGCGAGTTGCATTAAGATCTATCTTCAAGTCTTTAAAAGGTTCTAGAGTTGCCCTTAACTGCAAATCTTCAGTTATATTACTTGTAGCCGGTGTCGCCACAGAATCATTCTGCAACAGCCAGCCACGTTCAAAAGACTTATTCACATAAGAGTCTCCTGTTAGTCCAAAAGCAAAATCAAGTCCAGGAGAAAGCAGTCCGTTACCACGATTCTGTCCAAATGCATCACCAACATTAGGCATAAATCCAGGAAGCGACATTGAGTATTGGTTTCGATAACTGATGCTTACATTCCTCACCATCATCATCACCCTTGCAATGCTTTGCGCTGTCTTGTACCAATTATTGTTTTCAAGTGGCATTTTTGCGGCAACAGTTATCTTTAGTTGCAACGCAGAATCTACTTTGTTTATGATTCTTATCTTGTTATTATCAATCTTTCTGTATTTAAGCTTATAGATGTGACCATCACGAGTTCTGGCAGTAACCACTATCCTCTTACTCTTTTTGCCATGGGTGACTATCACTGTAGTATCAGGCAGAATCGTTATCTCGCTTTCAAAACTATTCTTATTCTTGGGTAATGCCTTCTTCGTTTTGTCGTCACCATTATTTTTTATTGCTGCCGACGCTCTCATTCTTGGAGGTTTCATGCTTACCCTACTTAAATTAGAAGATGTTCTATCAAAACGTTCGTTAGCCTTTTTTAAAAAAGGAATATGGTTATATAACTTCTCTAAATCAAACGTTCCGTTTATATTAAGATTACGATTATTTGTTATCGTATTTCCCAAACTAGTCCCATCATCAAGTTTTGTTCCTCTCACCCAAGTATAATTTGCAGAATATTGGGCATCAGACATTATCCAGTCAAACACTGGAATAAGATTCAGTGGTAGCTGATAAGATAGAGTAAAGTTCTGTTGGTAATCAAGCGGCGTTCCCATGTGCTTTATACTAGTCCAAACAGAGTCTTTCCATGCCTGATAACGATCTGCATAAAGTTCTTTGTTTATAGGTGTATATGGTTCTTCAATCTGTGCTCTTGTTGCACTTTGAAATGTCATATGAATATTTCGTGTCATATCCCATCTAAGTGTGAAGTCACGATTCCACAGAAACTGTTCACTAAAGGTTACTGGAATTGACGTATTCTCACTACTCTCCATATCACGTTCCTGAAGTTCATAATAGTTGCGTGTCATTTCGCTGTTGAAAGCTACATTCTGCGGCAACCAATTTATTCCCATTTTTTTGAATATATCAGTCCATTTTGATTTACTCTTAAGTTCTCTGAATGGTTCCCAAGCCCTATAAACAGGAGACCAACTATAATTCATCGCTCCACGCCAGTTATCCTCATTTTCATAAACAGTTGTTTCTCCTGTCGTGTGAGTGTGAGAATGACTATATGAGAATGAAAAGTTTGCAGGATCATAAGGCATTGGATGTTGTTTAGTTTGAATGCCAATACGTACATTAGAGAGAGAAAAATTGGTATTTATAATCTTCTTTACCGCTATATTCTCGATGCTATCCTTTTCTGCTTTGGTTGCAGCAGATTCTAATGCATCATCAAGTTTCATATCGGTGTCAAGAGGATTATATCTTGGCTTACTTTTCTCTTTCGTTACTGAATAATATAGAGGGGCTGTCACCTTAGCCTTTTCGGGAAAGAATTTGCCAAGTTCTACATTTGTAGTCACACTATATGTAGAGAAATCTTCCTTTGAACGCTGCATCACCCCATCTTCCAATCCACCAAATCCGTCACTGACATATTTCCCCTGAACATTCACGTTACCCAAATCAGATAACTGCACATTCAGATTGCCATTTGCAGCCCAACCGCCTTTATTGTTATAATCCTTCAGTCGCAATTCGTTTACCCAAACTTCTCCGCTTTTATTGTCGGCAGATAGATTTCTTACACCAATAATCATTGTCTTCACCTCACCCAGACTTGGATTTCCCATAACACTAATTTTATTGGCAGGTTTATCTTTGTCATAGTCTGTGAATACTCTATTGAAATAAGCTTTACCATCAGCCTTTGCTATATTTCTTTTTTTCTTAATATCAGTAAATATTGAGAGCGGTATATCAAGCATATTGCTTTCTGGCCATACAGCAATACGGTCTGCAGTTGAATTATTCTTGTATATTCCAGCTAGCGTTAGTTTCAGCGGTATTTGATATTCATAATAGTTATTCTTGTAATCAGAACCCAAACGAATAAATACAGCCAACTGACCATCTGTAAGGTTTGTATTATTCTGCTCCAATGCATTTGCATGAACAAACATCTGCAACTTTTTATATTGTCGCAAATCTACCGTTGTATTTTTGTATACAGCTTTAGACTCTCCATTTGATAGATTATCTACTATCAAGTTTAATGCCTGTTCATTACTTTCTACTAGCTGTGGCTGAGTTGGATCCTGTTCGCGGCTTATGCCTGGAGGTAATACATAGTTCACAGGAGTTTTATCTCCATTTTCTTCAATGCTGACCGAACTTACAGCCGCAGTTCCAGAACCACCTACATTATCAAGATTCTGTTCATACTGTCGCCATTCTCCACGCACAAGATCCAAGCTTCCAAAACGTAACACGATAGGATGTTTGAAACCGGTGAGAAACATTCTCATAAATCTGATACTTGTGAAACCAGAAATAGAGCCTACACGTTTTTGATATTCACTAAGTGGAATTCGGAACTGATACCACGTCACATTCTCTGTTTTTCCATTCCTCAAACTTGCACTAGCCTCACGCTTATCAACAATAAAGTTATTACCAACAACCATATCCTCTGGTCTCATTGATACATGATATTGGTAATACTTTTCATATTCATTCAGAGTATAGTCCTGATTAATGTCTTCCACATCAGGTGTTGTCTTGTATGATGTGTCGTAATTTTCAGAACTGGTATTACTGTCTGGCGAATTACCCTGAGGATTGTTTATGTATTTGTATCTATCAAGAATACTTGTTTCCTTACGGTCGTAATCACTTCCTCT
>JAGPJJ010000183.1 GCA_018054505.1 Prevotella sp. | reverse complement strand
CAAAAGACATAATTCAGAATTAAGGATTTCTACATACTATTCTGGGATAATGAGCAGCTACAACAATTCACAACAAGGAATAATGTTGGCTGATGCATGCTTTTATGGAGAAAGTTCAGAAAAGCTAGTTAATGATAAAAAATATTATGACGTTTACCCAACCGAAGAACTCATAACGGAGACCAAACATCACCAGCCCATAAAACTTGGAATATCGCTCAACTATAAGATAGACGACAGCTGGAGCTTGCAGACTGGTTTCACATACAGCTACCTATCATCAGACTTTAACATCAATAGTCATGGTGAAAAAAACATAAAGGAACAAAAACTGCATTATATTGGTCTTCCGGTTTCAGTAAGCTATAGTATTTGGCATAACGATGCCGTAAACATATATGCAACTACAGGTGGAGAAGTAGAGAAACTCGTCAACGGTAATGCAAAAACCACACACGACATAAATGGAGCAGAAACATACTCAACAACAAAAAACATAAAAAGCAACAAACTTTTGTTTTCAACAAATGCTGCTGCAGGTATAGAATATAAAGCTGGCAAATCATTTAACTTATATGCTGAGCCTGGCGTGAGCTATCACTTTAAGAACGGAAGTGATATAAAGAATATCTATACGAAAAATCCTCTGAACTTCAATCTTAATTTAGGTATCAGAATAAACATTAATAAATAAGAAGATGGCGAAGATAAAACAATTTATCTTCGCCATTTTCTTAAAATTCAAAGCCTAGATTTATATAGAAATGTAGGCAGTCAGTTTTGTTTGAATATTCAAAGCTAGCCCCTAAAGGTCCAAATATAGTCTTATAATAATATCCTAACTGATAACCAAGCATTGGGCCTTTATCTAAAATGTTTCTAAGCTTATCTGCATGTTGTGCAGCTGCAACATGAAACAAAATATAGTTATTTGTTCCCAAACGCTGTTGCGCCTTCAACTGCATAGCTATAAAATGTGGATCAGTCAACTCTACATTACCTACACCAACAAACGGCATCTGTTGTTCAAAGTAATGTCCAAACCATTGACCACCAATGACATTTTGACGAATATATGGTATATCACGCCCAAAGAGTAAACGACCATAAGCCATGGGCTGCAAAGTGAAATGACTATTTAATGGAAACGATAGTCGCCACATAGCACTCAACTCACTAAAGCCTAGATGATTATCATATTGGGTAAAGTTATCAGTGAAATAAGCATACTCTGCATTAAACTTCGCTCCACGTGTTGGAAAAACGCCCATATTCTCTGAGTCATAATGTAAATTGGCATGGTAACTGATATAATGGTCATCATGAAGAATTATATCACGTCCAAATGCGTCTGCAGCTACAAGCATATTACGATAGTTGTAATAATCAAAATGCGCGCTTAAATCCAAAATCAGATTTTTCATATTAACTCCCATTATGTTCAGCCCTAACTGATGATGGTTGAATTTTATATTATAATCATTATCACCATGATTATAAACATCAATATCATCATAATGGAAAGTATATCCAAACCCGATCTTAACATTTTTCTTAGGTGTAAGCATCGCCTGCGCATGGCCCATGATACGCTGTCCAAGTCTTAAAGTTGCTTCTATATCAACAGGCTTAACAGAAGATTTATAAACACCGTTAATCTGCAAAGCTACCATTTCCTCTGTATCAAATCTTACGCCAAGATTTCCCTGAATGACATCATGCTGAGGTCTACTATCAGTATTTTTATTTGCGAAATCAACAGGAACCTTAGCCTCTTTGCTGGCATGAAGATATTGAGGCATATAATCATCAGGGTATCCTAACTTACGTTTCAATGCCATCAATTCATCCCAATGTGCCATAGCAGCGTCTTCACCACGCCTAATAAGGCTATCAATAGCTGTATTTGAAAAACTAGCAGGACCATAGCCTAATGTATTTACACGTATAGGAATATCTGTTATTCCAATATTATCATCATACTTATTCTTGCAATTTATATCTATTATCTGATTAAGAACAGCAGCTCCTGTCGTAAGTTCATCAGCCGTTTTAGGTTTACTCTGTACAGTAGAACCGATGATATAATCAGCTCCCATACTTTTTGCAATATCTGCGGGATAATTATTGCGCAATCCACCGTCAACAAGCATCATATCTCCCTTCCTAATAGGAGTGAAAGCATAAGGAATTGACATACTTGTGCGCATGGCGTCGGGCAGCACACCACTATGAAAATCATATTCTTTATTATCTACTATGTTAGTAGCAACACAAGCAAATGGAATTGGAAGTTTATTAAAATCCAAAGAATCATGATATCCTTCAGTAAGGCGATAAAAAAGTTTAGACAAATTTACACCTTGTATAAATCCACCACCACCTGATATATTATTCTTTTTTGCGGTTAATGTTTTAGAAATGAAGTATGTATTCTGTTTTTCACGATTCAAAAGATTTTGAGAATAATAATCATTACGGTCTGAAAGAAGAAATAACCAATCTTGTCCACGAACGAGGGAGTCAAGTTCGTTTGCATTCCAACCAACACTATACAGTCCGCCAACAATACTGCCCATTGATGTTCCCGTAATAATATCAACAGGAATTCCTGCTTTTTGAATAACTTTAAGCACACCAATATGCGCCATACCTTTTGCTCCCCCACCGGAAAGCACAACAGCAACTTTCTTTCTGTCATTATCGGCATGAACTTTATCACAGATGGAACAACATGTTAATAATAACATTAGAAGCCTCACTCTTCTTGCAAATTTATTTATATTCATGTTTCAACTCGATTTGTCGGCTAAGTTACATGAAAGGTATGATATCTCCAAATTTTATATAATTTTTTCACTCCAACGATACATCTTATACTATTTATAAGACTCTAGTATACTCATCATAAATATGATAAAAGCATTTGGTTGTTTAGATAATTATCTTTATTTTTGCAAGAAACTAGCACAGCTTAGTTTTTTGATAGAATAGAATTATCGAGAAAAAAGTAGACAATAAATGAAGCAAGAAGACATTGATTACATGAATAGACTAGGACAAGAAAATGTACCTTTTCTTTTTGTTATCAACTATAAAGGTGATGAAGCTATTATCAAACCGCTTAAAGATATAAATCCAACTGAAATAAAATATGACTTTAATGGTATAACAAACTGTACATCCACACCAGCAGATATAAATTGCAATATTAATTGGGACATAGAAATGCCTTCAAAAGAAAGTTATATTAAAGGCTTTAATGTAGTAAGAAGAAATATTTTGGCTGGTAACAGTTACCTTGTTAATTATACATGTTGCGTACCTATAAAAACAAACATGTCTATGGAATATATCTTCAACAATTCTAAAGCAAAATACCGTATTCTCATAAAAGACAAGTTTGTATGCTTCTCGCCGGAATCTTTCATTAAAATAGACAACAAAAAAATATATTCTTTTCCGATGAAAGGCACTGCAGACGCTACAAGCCCTGATGCTGTTGAAACTTTATTATCTGATGCAAAGGAAAGTGCTGAACATGCAACAATCGTTGATTTGATTCGTAACGATCTGAGTAAGGTGGCGACAAAAGTTAAAGTTGACAAATACAGATATATAGATTATATCACTAGTGTCTCTTAATATATGTTAATCAAATTTGAAGTCAATATGAAGCTGTCTGTCATCAGTCTCCTCTGCCTTTTGTCTGAGAGGTTTGAGCAAGTCTCGGATGCTGTCCGTGGTGAGTG
>JAGPJJ010000038.1 GCA_018054505.1 Prevotella sp. | reverse complement strand
AATAATAAAGATTTATGAGAAAAACATTACAGACAATTGTTATCGGAGGATTGGCACTATGTGCTTTGAATGCCTGTACGCACAGTGAAACTATTCCTTATGATATTAGAGTTAAGACCGACAGCGTTATTATAAACAACAAAGTTGGCAACTTCTCTATAAAGGCAGATTGCCCAACAAGCAAAACAGAAGCTTTGACTAGCACTATAAATGAATGGTTGAGTGAAACAATGGGCGGAACATACGAAGGAGGATACAATGAGACTATGCCTATTGCAAAGCATTATATTAATACCGCTTTCGGTCATGACTCGGCTGATTATGCCGAACTAAAAAAGGATACAGCTAACAATGACCGTGAATGGAAGTACGAATACATTTGCAATTCACAAAAAACTGCTGAGACTGCGAAGTTCGTCACTTTTGAATATTCATGTTATGAATATCAAGGAGGTGCTCATGGCTCAACAATTGTGACAGGACAGACATTCCGCAAAAGTGACGGAAGACGAATAGGATGGGAAGTATTAAACAACACGTATGACGATGACTTCCAGAATATAATAAAGACTGGACTGAGAAAATATTTCAATGTCAATAATGATGACGAACTGAAAAGTTGCTTAATGCTTGACAACATGTATATTATTCCGCTCCCAAAATGCCCTCCCTTGTTTACTAGAGATGGTATTAAATTAGTCTACGGACAATATGAGATAGCTCCTTATGCAGCAGGGACTCCACAATTAACGATACCTTACTCGCAATTGAATAAGTTTTTGAATGTCACAGCTAAATCACTAATTAAATAGACTTCGTATTTATTCGCAACATATAATGAAAACAGAATTTGAAAAGATGCGTTCCGAGGAACTTTATAATTTCTTGGATAAAGAGATAAACATGAGTTTAAGGAATGCCAAAGATTTGTGCACACGTCTACAGGTACTCACTCTTTCATCATCTGAATATAGAGATGTAATTGATAAACTCATTCCTAATTTTCCAAAATCAGCTGGGATTTGTCCTCCTTTTCATTGCGACCATGGTTCTGGAATAAAAATTGGCGAGCGCTCGTTTATTAATTATAATTGCGTAATTCTTGACGGTGCATACGTCACAATTGGCAATGATGTGAAGATTGGACCTTCATGCCAATTGCTAACTCCACAACATCCAATAGATTTCAAAGCACGAAGAGGAACTTGTGAAACATCATTTCCGATAACGATAGGCGACGATACGTGGCTCGGAGGCGGCGTTATTGTATGTCCTGGGGTAAGTATAGGGAAGCGTTGTATAATCGCCGCAGGAAGCGTCGTAATACGTGATATACCGGATGATTGCATGGCAGCAGGCAATCCTGCTGTTATAAAGAAGCATCTTAATAAATAAACATCAATATTTGGCATAATCAGAAATGCCACATTAACAATATATTTGAATATGAAAATATCAGTTTTTTGCTCTGCCAACGAGAATATAGACAAAGATTTCTTCAAAATGACAGAAGAGTTGGGAGCATGGATAGTACAAAACGGCCATTCAATCGTTTTTGGAGGATGTAACTGTGGCCTTATGGAATGTATCGGCAAAAGTGTTCACGAAGCTGGAGGAATGACAATAGGAGTTATTCCGCAGATTATTGAAAAGGGTGGAAAAGTTAGCAACTCCGTTGACGTAAACATAGCATGTGACAATCTTAGCGACCGTAAGGAACTGATGCTTGCGAAAAGCGATATTGTGATTGCACTACCTGGAGGAATCGGAACTCTTGACGAGATATTCACTGTCGCAGCCAGCAATACTATTGGATATCATAAGAAAATCGTGATACTCTATAATATGAAAGGATTCTACGACTCTTTAATCGCACTACTCAATGATATGCAATCTCGTGGAATGATTCGTGGTCAATGGACAGATTATATCCGCGTAGCAAATAACATATCAGAGATAGAAAATATCATTAAGTCTATATAAATGACTTTTATTCATTTTATGCTATTGATTTAGATGGCTGTATAAATTTGGTGATTACGATTATTATTATTAAATTTGCACAGCATTTAAACAATGCAATCGGGATGTAGCGCAGTTGGTAGCGTACACGTCTGGGGGGCGCGAGGTCGCCGGTTCAAGTCCGGTCATCCCGACTAATTAAAATATTAGCGTTGTAACTTATCTTGTTATAAGTTACAACGCTTTTTCGAATCATAATATATTCACCTTGGATAACATGATAATTGAAAAAGCCCCACATCAATCACTTGATGCAGGGCTTTAAAAGTATAATCAAAATTTATCTTAATCTGCAAGCTTAGCCTTGATGAACTCACGGTTAAGGCGTGCAATATTAGCAATAGACTCACTCTTTGGACATACAGCCTCGCAAGCACGAGTGTTTGTACAGTTACCAAAGCCAAGTTCATCCATCTTAGCAACCATCGCCTTAGCACGTTTTGCAGCCTCAGGACGTCCTTGTGGCAAAAGAGCCAACTGACTAACCTTAGAGCTAACAAAAAGCATTGCAGAGCCATTCTTACATGCTGCAACACATGCACCACAACCGATACAAGTTGCGCAATCCATAGCCTCGTCAGCATTTGTCTTAGGGATAAGAATTGCGTTAGCATCCTGAGCCTGACCAGTACGAATACTTGTATAACCACCAGCCTGAATAATCTTGTCGAATGCAGAACGGTCTACCATACAGTCTTTGATAACTGGGAAACCGGCAGAACGCCAAGGCTCTACAGTGATAACATCACCTTCGTTGAAACGACGCATATAAAGCTGACATGTTGTAGCTCCACGCTCAGTCTTTCCGTGTGGTGTTCCGTTGATATAAAGAGAGCACATACCACAGATACCCTCGCGACAGTCGTGATCGAATACGAATGGTTCCTGACCAGCCTCAATAAGTTCCTCGTTAAGAATGTCAAGCATCTCTAGGAATGAAGTATCTTCAGGAATATTCTTCATCTCGTGTGTATCGAAATGACCTTGTTCCTTAGGACCATTCTGTTTCCAATACTTTATTGTGAAAGAAATATTTTTTGCCATGATTATTAATTCTTATAGTTACGTGTTTGTACCTTAATTGCCTCATACTCAAGTGGTTCCTTGATAAGTTCAGGAGCCTTAGCGTCGTCGCCTTCATATTCCCAGCAACCAACATAGAAGAAGTTTTCATCGTCGCGCTTTGCTTCGCCTTCTTCAGTCTGATGCTCCTCACGGAAATGACCACCACAACTCTCCTCACGATGCAAAGCATCATAAGCTACAAGTTCACCCATAAGGATAAAGTCACGAAGATGGATAGCCTTGTCAAGTTCGACATTAAGACCTTCCTTAGAACCAGGGATAAACAAGTTAGTATTGAATTCTTCACGGAGAGAAGCCATCTGCTTCAAACCTTCTTCAAGACCTTCCTTAGTTCTGCCCATACCAACGTGTTCCCACATAATATGACCAAGTTCCTTGTGGATAGAATCAACAGAACGCTTACCCTTGATATTCATAAGGCGATCAATTTCTGCCTTAACACCATTTTCAGCCTCCTCAAACTCAGGACTATTTGTATCAAGATGTGGCCATAAAGCCTGATCTGCAAGATAATTCTGAATTGTATATGGCAATACGAAGTAACCATCAGCAAGACCCTGCATTAGAGCAGAAGCACCAAGACGGTTAGCTCCGTGGTCAGAGAAGTTACACTCACCAATAGAGAACAAACCTGGAATAGTTGTCATCAATTCATAATCAACCCAAATACCACCCATTGTGTAGTGGATAGCAGGGAATATCATCATTGGATTGTAGTACTTAACACCATTAATTTCATTTGCAACTTCACCTGGATTAACGTCTGTAATTTCCTCATACATATCGAAGAGGTTACCGTAACGTTGGAGAATTGCATCAATACCTAAGCGGTTGATTGACTCAGAGAAATCAAGGTAAACAGCAAGACCAGTATTATTTACACCATATCCCTTATCGCAACGCTCTTTGGCTGCACGAGATGCAACGTCACGAGGTACAAGGTTACCGAATGCAGGATAACGACGCTCCAAATAATAGTCGCGTGCTTCCTCTGGAATATCAGAGCCCTTAATTTCGCCAGACTGCAACTTCTTTGCATCATCAAGATTCTTAGGAACCCAGATACGACCATCATTACGCAAAGACTCAGACATAAGAGTAAGCTTAGACTGCTTATCACCATGTACAGGAATACATGTAGGGTGAATCTGAACATAAGAAGGGTTAGCGAAGTAAGCACCCTTACGATAGCACTGAACGGCAGCTGTACAGTTGCAGCCCATAGCATTTGTTGAAAGGAAATATGTATTACCGTAACCACCAGTAGCAATTACAACAGCATTTGCTGTGAAACGCTCTAGCTCGCCAGAAACAAGATTCTTAGCAATAATACCACGTGCATGCTCGTCTACGATAACAACGTCTTCCATCTCATAACGAGTATAGAGCTTAACTTTACCTGCCTGAATCTGACGACTCAAAGAAGAATAAGCACCAAGAAGAAGCTGCTGACCTGTCTGACCCTTTGCGTAGAATGTACGGCTAACCTGTGCACCACCAAAAGAGCGGTTAGCTAGCATACCACCATATTCACGTGCAAAAGGAACACCCTGTGCAACACACTGGTCAATAATATCATTTGAAACTTCAGCAAGACGATATACGTTTGCCTCACGAGCACGGTAGTCACCACCCTTTACTGTATCGTAGAAAAGGCGATAAATAGAGTCACCATCGTTTTGATAGTTCTTTGCTGCATTGATACCACCCTGAGCTGCAATAGAGTGAGCACGGCGTGGAGAATCCTGGATGCAGAAATTAAGAACGTTGAAGCCCATCTCACCAAGAGATGCAGCGGCACTTGCACCAGCAAGACCTGTACCAACAACGATAACGTCCAGTTTTAATTTATTTTTTGGGTTAACCAAGCGCTGATGAGCCTTATAGTTGGTCCATTTCTCAGCCACTGGTCCTTCTGGTATTCTGGAATTTAATGTCTTAGTCATAATAATCTTTGTTTTGAATTATAAGCCACATGCTTTCACAATGTGGAAATAATGTTAATTATAAATTATGCTGCAGCGCAAAGACTTGGTGCTATACCAAAGTAGAATGCAAGCACTACGGCAACGAAAGCTAGCATAAGCACTGTTACATAAACAACACCAATTGCTTTCCAACGGTTGAACCATACCTTACCATTGATACCAAGAGTCTGCATAGCACTCCAGAAACCGTGTGAAAGGTGGAACCAGATAGCAACAAGCCAAATGATATAAAGAACAACATATACAGGATTACTGAATGTTGCCTTGATAAGACCAAAACCGTCTGATGGAGCCAACGCTGTCTGCATGCCGGCAAGCTCTGCAAACATCATCTTGTACCAGAAGTTAAACAAGTGAAGACCTATACCCAAAACTACAATAAGTCCAAGTACAAGCATGTTCTGACTAGCCCACTCTACCTTTTCAGGTTTTGCTGTAACAGCGTAACGCTCGCTACCGCGTGCGCTGCGATTCTGTGCAGTAAGAATGAAAGCATAAACGATGTGACATACTGCGAGTGCTGCCAATCCAATTGTTGCAACGACTGCATACCAATTGGCGCCAAGCAACTCACAAATTGTGTTATAAGCCTTTCCTGAGAAAATGGCCGCAACGTTCATACAACAGTGGAACGTCATAAATAGAATAAGGGCAACACCTGTTATTGACATTACCAATTTTCTACCAATAGATGAATTGATTAACCACATAAATGATTGATTTTTAATTATTTAACTGTTAGAAATATATTTAAATTAATTTACATTATATTATTGCACGCTATAAAACTACACAATATTTATACCTATTAATAGGCATATTTATCCTCATAACGATTGCAAAAATACTATATTTTAGTGATAATTCAAAGCTATTTTATAAAAAATCCAATTTTATTTCTTACTTTTGCGAAAAATATAAGTATATACTAAATGCTTTTTAAATACGACGTTATTGTTATCGGCGGTGGACATGCAGGCTGTGAAGCGGCAGCTGCCTCAGCTAACATGGGGGCCAAGACGTGCCTGATAACAATGGATATGAATAAGATTGGCCAGATGAGTTGCAATCCCGCTGTAGGTGGAATTGCGAAAGGACAAATTGTACGTGAGATTGACGCACTTGGAGGTCAGATGGCTAGGGTAACAGATAAGACTGCAATACAATTTCGCATGCTTAACATTGGCAAAGGACCAGCCGTTTGGAGTCCACGCGCCCAATGTGATCGCGGAAAGTTTATTTGGGAATGGCGTACTATACTTGACAACACTCCTAATCTTGACATTTGGCAAGATCAAGCTGATGAACTTTTAGTTGAAAATGGAGAAGCTGTTGGCGTATCCACAATTTGGGGTGTAGAATTCAGAGCGAAGAGCGTTGTCGTCACAGCAGGTACATTCCTCAATGGTTTGATGCACGTGGGGCGAAAAATGGTTGAAGGCGGAAGATGCGCAGAACCAGCCGTACATAACTTCACAGAAAGTATTAATCGTCTTGGCATTGTGTCAGCAAGAATGAAAACTGGAACACCAGTAAGAATTGACAAGCGCAGTGTTCACTTCGAAGATATGGAAGAGCAAAAAGGTGATTGTGATTTTCACCAATTCAGTTATATGGAAGAACATCGTGTACTCAACCAATTACCGTGTTGGACTACATATACTAATAAGGACGTGCACGACACATTGAAAAACGGTCTAGCAGATTCACCTCTTTTCAATGGACAGATACAAAGTACAGGTCCACGCTACTGCCCTTCTATCGAAACAAAGCTAGTTACTTTTCCAGACAAAGAGCAACATCCTCTGTTTTTGGAGCCAGAAGGAGAAAATACCAACGAGATGTATCTTAACGGTTTTTCATCAAGCATGCCAATGGATGTACAGCTGAATGCTATTCGCAAAATTCATGCTTTTAGAGATGTAAAGATTTACAGACCTGGTTATGCGATAGAATACGATTACTTCGATCCAACCCAATTAAAACATTCATTAGAATCAAAGAAAGTGCCTGGATTATTTTTTGCCGGACAAGTAAACGGAACTACAGGATACGAAGAGGCAGGAGGACAAGGAACGGTTGCCGGAATAAATGCAGCTATAAGATGCGGAGGTGGAGAACCATTAATAATGCAACGTGACGAAAGTTACATTGGCGTACTTATCGACGATCTTACAACTAAAGGCGTTGACGAGCCATACAGAATGTTCACATCAAGAGCAGAATATAGAATTCTTCTAAGACAAGATGATGCTGACGCAAGACTAACAGAGAAAGCTTTCGAATTAGGCATTGCCAAACGTGATAGATACGATTGGTGGTTAGAAAAGAAAGAGGCAGTAAACAGACTCATTAATTTCTGTAAAGAAACTCCGATAAAAGCGCAAGAAATAAATTCTAAGCTTGAAGCAATAGGCACGACCCCATTACGAGCTGGATGTAAATTAATTGATTTGATTGCACGTCCACATATCACGCTGAGTAAACTTTCTGAAATAATTCCATCATTAAAGGAAGCGATAAATGCGCCACAAAACAGAAAAGAAGAAATAGCAGAAGCTGCAGAGATCAAAATGAAATACCAAGGTTATATCGAAAGAGAAAAAATTGTTGCCGACAAAATGCATCGCCTTGAAAACATAAAAATCAAAGGACGCTTTAAATATAACGAGCTACATGAAATTTCAACAGAAGGTCGCCAAAAGCTTGAAAGAATCGAGCCAGAGACTTTAGCTCAAGCAAGTAGAATTCCAGGTGTATCACCTAGCGATATAAATGTACTTCTGATACTTCTTGGAAGATAGCAGAGCGTTACTCATTGCGTGAAACATACATACCCAAAGCTGCATGTTTCACGTGAAACTAAACAAATGATAAAACGTTGATATTGCGCACTTTAGATATTAAAGTAAAACGTAATACTTCGATAGAATCATAGAAAATAATTTAAATAACAATATAGAATAAAATGAATAATCAGCTACTATTAGACAATCTGCGCTGCATACCAGATTGGCCTATCAAGGGTGTAAATTTCCGTGACGTCACCACCCTTTTTAAGAGTCCTGAAGCACTAAAAGAAATCGCCGATGAGATGTGTGATTTTTATGCTAACAAGGGAATAACAAAAATTGTAGGCATTGAAAGTCGTGGCTTTGTGATGTCATCTGCAGTTGCCGTAAAACTTGGCGCAGGAATCGTTCTTTGCAGAAAACCAGGAAAACTTCCTTGCAAGACTGTTCAAGAAAGCTATGCAAAAGAATACGGAATCGACACTATAGAAATTCACGAAGATGCGATAAACGAAAACGACATCATACTTCTACACGATGATTTGCTTGCAACTGGAGGAACAATGCTAGCCGCATGCAATTTGGTAAAGAAATTCCATCCTAAGAAGATATATTGCAATTTCATAATAGAACTAAACAGCGAATTTCCAAAAAGTCGCGAACTATTTGATAAGGATATTGAAATAACTTCCCTTCTGAAGTTTTAAAACCATCAGCAAGGAGATAAACGACATCTCATTCATTTATCTTCTTGCGTTAGGTTAAATCTCTTCTCAAAAGTATTTTGACAATCAGTTTCACGTGAAACAAAAACTTTCACAACGCCTTTAAACTAACGGGATCCAGAAAATGAACAAAGAAGAAAACGAGCAAAGGTTAGCCTATCTTAAAGGTATTGTATTAAACATGCCTGAGAAGCCTGGTAGTTACCAGTTCTATGATGAGAACCATACTATTATATATGTAGGCAAAGCAAAGTCTCTGAAAAAACGTGTTTCATCATATTTTCACAAGGAAGTTGACAGATTTAAAACTAAGATTCTTGTTTCGAAGATAAGAGATATTAGTTATACAGTTGTGAACACAGAGGAAGATGCATTATTATTAGAGAATAGCCTCATTAAGAAATATAATCCTAGATACAATGTCTTACTTAAAGACGGAAAGACTTATCCTAGTATTTGCGTCACTAACGAATATTTTCCACGTATATTCAAAACTAGGACTATAAATAAGCATTTTGGAACGTTTTATGGTCCATATCCACATATTTCGAGCATGTATGCAGTACTTGATATAATTAAACGATTATACAAGCCTCGCACATGCAGACAACCTATTACACAGGAAGGAATAGCACTTGGTAAATACAGACCTTGCCTAGAATATCATATTCATAACTGTAATGCTCCTTGTATTAACAAGCAAAGTTATGAAGAATACCAAGAAAACATGAATCAGGCTCGTGAAATTCTAAAAGGTAACACTAGAGCTGTAGGAAAAAGAATATACGAGCTAATGATAAAGAATGCCGAACTATTGAAATTTGAAGTCGCAGAAGATTTAAAGAAGAAACTTAATCTTTTAAATGAATTTGTGGCCAAGAGCGAGGTCGTTAGCTACACAATTGATGATGTCGATGTATTTACGATTGTCGACAATGAAGATCGCAAGAATGCTTACATAAACTATATACATGTGAAGAACGGTACCATAAACCAAAGCTTCACATATGAGTACAAACGAAAGCTTGAAGAATCAGATGAGGAACTTCTTATAACAGCTATTCCTGAAATTAGAGAAAGATTCAAGAGTAAAGCGAAAGAAATTATTGTTCCGTTCGAAATGGAATGGAAAATAAAAGATACAGAATTCTTTGTTCCTCAACGTGGAGACAAAAAACATCTGCTTGAATTATCAGAAATGAATGGCAAACAATATAAGTTTGACAGATTAAAGCAGGCTGAGAAACTCAATCCAGAACAAAAGCAAACCAGATTGATGAAAGAGCTACAAGATAAGCTCAAACTAGATAAACTACCCTATCAAATTGAATGTTTTGATAATTCAAATATATCAGGAACAGATGCCGTTGCAGGATGTATTGTCTACAAAGGTATGAAGCCTTCAAGAAAAGATTACAGAAAATACAACATCAAAACAGTTGTAGGACCTGACGATTACGCCTCAATGCAAGAGGTTGTAAGACGCAGATATAGCAGAATGATAGAAGAAAAGACACCTTTACCAGATTTAATTATCACAGATGGAGGAAAGGGACAAATTGATGTTGTTAGAGATGTTGTAGTCAACCAATTACATCTTAATATTCCTATTGCCGGACTAGCTAAGAATGACCGTCACCGCACAAATGAACTGCTCTATGGATACCCACCTCAAACTATAGGAATTGACATAAAAAGTGAACTATTTAAGGTGTTAACACAGATACAAGATGAGGTGCACAGATACGCTATCACCTTCCATCGCGACAAACGCTCTAAGCATGCGCTACACAGCGAATTAGACGACATTAAAGGCATTGGACCAAAGGCAAAAGAAGCACTTTTAAAGCGTTTTAAAACAGTAAAAGCTATTAAAGAAAGTAACACTGAAGCATTAGAAGAAGTAATCGGTAATGCCAAAACAAAAATACTACTAGAGTACTTCAACAAATAGATTAATTTTGATAGCTAATAGCCGTACTAATTACAGAACAGAGATTAGTCTTTGGCAAGACAAATAACTGTATCTCTCTGTATAACAGCTACTTATACAATTATTACAGAAATGTATAAAGGTAAATGTCAAAAATTAATCGCTTAAAAAGGTGTCCAAATATACGATACAAAACAATAATTTGGTAGAATAGAAAATAAAAAGTATCTTTGCAATATGAGAATCATTATTCAACGCGTAAGCCATGCCTCTGTAACAATAAATGACAATACGAAATCAGCTATAAAGACAGGGTATTTGATACTATGCGGAATTGAGGAAACTGACACTAGCGAGGATGTAGACTGGCTAGTTAGAAAGGTTATAGGACTAAGGGTTTTTGATGATGAAAATGGAGTCATGAACCGTTCCATCAAAGAGGTTGACGGAGAGATATTGGTAATAAGCCAATTCACGCTATTTGCTAGCTACAAGAAGGGCAATCGTCCATCATGGCTAAGAGCAGCACGTCACGACATCTCTATCCCACTCTACGAGGACTTTTGTCAAAAGCTCTCAGATGCTTTAGGAAAGCAAGTCGGAACAGGTGAATTTGGTGCCGACATGAAGGTTGAACTATTAAATAACGGTCCTGTAACAATATTCATGGACACTCACAATAAAGAATAATCATTGAAAATTATGACAATAGAAGAAGCACAAAAGGCTGTAGACCAATGGATTAAGGAATATGGTGTCAGATATTTCAGTGAACTTACCAACATGGCTTGCCTGACAGAAGAAGTGGGAGAACTAGCTAGAGTTATCGCACGAAAATATGGCGACCAAAGTTTCAAAGAAGGCGAAAAGCCAAACATTGGTGAAGAGATTGCCGACGTATTATGGGTTCTATTATGCCTTGCAAACCAAACAGGGATTAACCTCACAGAGGAACTACAAAAGAGTTTTGAAAAGAAGACTAACAGAGATGCTACAAGGCACCTTAACAACCCAAAATTAAAGGGATAAAGCATTGATTATAAAACAGTTATAAATATAAATTACAACGTTATGACAGAAGTAACATCAAACCTTGACAAGAATAATTCTATCGTCAAGAAAGATCAGAGCAAATACGAAGAAGCTCTTAGTAAATATAACACCGACATCGACGATGCCGAGATAAAAGCTGCAGTTAAGAAGATTATAGAAGAAAAAGTACCTCAAAACGACACGTTAGATGTTAAGAAATTCTTACTAGGAAGCGTTGAACTCACATCACTTCACACAACAGATACAGAAGAGGAAATACTAGCTCTTACAGAGTCTGTAAACAGATTCGAGAACGAATATCCAGACCTCCCTCATGTCGCAACAATCTGCGTATTCCCAGCCTTCACAGAGCTAGTAAACAACTCTCTTGAAGTTGACGGCGTCGAAATAACAAACGTTTGCGGTAATTTCCCTTCATCTCAAAGCAGAATGGAAGTTAAGATCGCAGAAACACAACTTGCTATTGCTGATGGTGCAACAGAAATAGACATCGTTATGCCTGTAGGAAAGTTCCTTAGCGGTGATTATGAAGGCGTTTGCGAGGACATTGACGAGATGAAACAAGCTTGCGGCGGTGCTCCAATGAAAGTTATCTTAGAAACAGGTGACCTAAAGAATTGCAGCAACATAAAGAAAGCCTCTATCCTATCTATGTACTCTGGCGCAGATTACATCAAAACATCAACTGGTAAGGAAAAGGTAAGCGCAACACCTGAAGCTGCTTACGTAATGTGCCAAGCTATCAAAGAGTATTATGATGAAACTGGAATACAGATAGGTCTGAAACCAGCTGGTGGTATAAACACTGTTATGGATGCAATAACATACTACACAATAGTTAAGGAAGTTCTTGGTGAGCAATGGCTTACAAACAAATGGTTCCGCATGGGAACTAGCCGTCTGACAAATCTTCTTATTAGCGAGATTATTGGAAAAGAAGTAAACTTCTTCTAGATATAATTAAAAAGCCTCTCAAATGAGAGGCTTTTTTTATAATTTTCTTTTTATTACATAGTCTATATAAGCCATCAATGACTTTCTTATTTGCTCATCATAGACTTTACAATCAAGGAAGTTCATGCATTCAGAATGGAAATACCACATGCGTTTCTCTGCATAATCAATACCTCCATTTTGCTTCGTAAACTCAACTAATTTAGCTATTTCATCAGAACTAATTGCACGAGCTTTAACCTTACGCGCAATAGCCTTCATTTCCTCATTATTAGTAGAGTTCAGAGCATATATAGCAGGCAAAGTCAACTTGCCATCAAGCATATCATTACCAGTCGGTTTACCTATCTCATCAGAGTTATAATAATCAAATATATCATCTCTAATCTGGAAGATAATACCAATATTCTGACCAAACTTTTTTGCAGCAAGCACGTCCTCTTGCGAAGCTCCAACACTCTCTGCTCCTATGGCTGCACAAGCCTCGAAAAGAGCCGCAGTCTTTCCTTTAATAATCTCATAATAAGCTTCCTCAGAAATAGCCTCATTTTGTATATTACTAAGCTGCAAGATTTCGCCATCAGAAAGAGTTCGTCCTAATTCAGAAAGATATCTTACAATAATCTCTGAGTGCGTATAAGATACATTAAGCAAAGCTGTAGATAGGATATAGTCACCAACAAGCACGGATACCTTATTATCATAAAGAGCATTAACGCTCTTCTGCCCTCTCCTTTCAGCACTTTCATCAACTACATCATCGTGAACTAGACTTGCTGTATGCAGCAATTCTAGTCCTACAGCAGCATGTAAAGTTGTATCTGAAATCTTGCCAAAGTTCTTAGCAATAAGCAATATCAGCATAGGGCGCATGCGTTTGCCTGCACGCTGCCTTATATGATTAAGAGCCTGAGAAAGTAAACCATTATCATGTTCCAACGACTTATTAAAGAATTCTATAAAATCGTTGAGTTCCTCAACAATAGGCTGTTTGATAAGAGATAAATAATCCATTCTTTCCGTAATTTGATACAAAAATACTCATTTTTACGGGATTACTGACAATTTTTTAGTAATTTTACGCCAAATATATCAATAATTA
>JAGPJJ010000037.1 GCA_018054505.1 Prevotella sp. | reverse complement strand
AAAACACGCATTAGCTTACTCACATTTTCGCTAGATAAAATTATATATCATCATTAAGCAAAACTGTTTTAGCTGATATAATTTGGTATTTTCATTTATTTTTTATACCTTTGGAACATGTTAAGTCATTACATGGATATTGTATTGTAAATAATTTGTGTAGCTTTTGCACAAATTATCCCTACTTTTTTCTCGGAAATTTATTTTCGAGAAGTTAATATTTTGTTAAAAATACAATATCAATCAGCATGCGAAATCAAAAGTAAAACTATACTTTAACGTGTGCACAAAATTTAAAGATATGAGTAATAACAAACAATCAATTCATGATTTTGACTTAAACATCATTTACGAATATTTTGCAAGTACAGAGAGACAGGGACCAGGTAATTCTCAAGAAACATTAAAAGCACTAAGCTTTATTGATGGTCTCACAGAAAATTCCAAAATTGCAGATATTGGATGTGGTACTGGTGGTCAAACGATGACGTTAGGCACACATACATCTTGCGAAATCATCGGCGTTGATATCTGGGAAGATTTTATACAGAAATTCAATCAGAAGTCTAAGGATCTAAAACTTCAACACAAAGTAAAAGGTATTGTTGGAGATATGGAGCACCTTCCCTTTCATGAAGAGGAACTAGATCTTATTTGGTCAGAGGGTTCAATATACAACATCGGATTCGAACGAGGATTAGCGGAATGGAGAAAGTTTTTAAAACCTGGCGGATATATCGCTATCACAGAAAACACATGGTTTCGTGAGGAGCAACCTCAAGAAATAAAGAATTTCTGGCAAGAAGCTTATCCACAGATTGACACCATTCCCACCAAGGTAGCCCAGATGCAAAAGGCTGGTTATCTACCTGTTGCAACATATATGTTGCCAGAAACAATATGGACTGATTACTATAAAATGCAAGCAGCCAACGGTGAGTCTTTCCTGAAGAAATATAAGGGAAACAAAACTGTTGAAGAATTTATTGCATCTCAGCGATATGAAGCTGAACTATACGATAAATACAAAGCATACTATGGTTATATGTTCTATATAGGCAAAAAGCTATAATAAGCTTTCATTGCCATAAACTTAATTACTAGGACATGCCTGTTATAGGCACATCCTAGTTTTATATCAAAATATAAAGACCTAATACTAACATGCAAACTCATGACATTATGTGACAAACAAGACATTCATTATATATATTAACTAACATTTAAAAAGAATGCACATGAAACAAAAGAAAATGAAACTCACATCTAAAGATGTAAAGATCATGTTCGAAACCAATTTACAAGACATTCAGCTGATAGCTATGAATAGCTCTAGCGCTGATGATTTCAAACAACAACTATTGAGAGGTCTGCATCTTGATGAAGACGTTCCTTTATCACCGGATAAAGAAAACTTAAAACAACTTATTTTGCATGATGGCATGACTATCACGGAAGCTTCTACCGAACAGGTAATGAAGCTAGAGACAATCACAATTCTATACAATTTCCTTACGAATAAGGGAAATATTGAAGACTACAATCCTGACTTTCTGTTTGATGTATATAAACAATTTGAAGAGTCTACAAGCAGCCAGTCTATTATGCCTGATAGAAACCAGATGATCAAGTGGATGAAAAGATGGGACACAGGCACAGACGCTAAGATTATTGAAATTAGAAAAGAAAATAAACAACGCATTATCAACCGACTAATTGAGCGAATAGATAAACATCAGTATGAGAAAAGCCGATATGCTTTTCCTCCAGGAATTAGCTATATTGAGAAACAAGAGATGGTTAATGGATGGTGGTTTGATTATCGTTTCCATCTTTCTATGGCTGCAAGAAGCTGGAGAGAACTCAATCATTTTATGGGGGACACACTTTCTGATGAAATGAAAGTTATCTACCAGACAGCACAAAAGAAAGGAATTCCAGTCTTTGTCACTCCCTACTACCTTTCCTTAATGGATGTTACCACGAAAAATTATGATGATGCAGCCTTACGTTCCTATGTATTCTATTCACAGAATCTAGTAGATACATTCGGCAGTATAAAAGCTTGGGAAAAAGAAGATCAGGTAGAGGCCGATAAACCTAATGCTGCAGGCTGGCTATTGCCTGAAGGACACAATATTCATAGACGCTACCCTGAGGTGGCAATACTCATTCCTGATACGATTGGCAGAGCCTGCGGTGGCTTATGCGCATCATGTCAGCGACTCTACGATTTCCAGAGCGGTAGATTCAACTTTGACTTGGAAGCCTTGATACCTAAAGAAACTTGGGATAGCAAACTTAAACGACTGATGAAATATTTTCTTGAAGACAAACAACTTCGCGATATTCTTATCACGGGCGGTGATGCCCTTATGAGTCGTAATAATAGTTTGAAAAAAATTCTTGAGGCCGTTTATGTGATGGCTAAACAAAAGCATTATGACAATATCAAAAGACCATCAGGTGAAAAATATGCAGAGATACAACGTGTCCGACTTGGCACACGCCTACCTGTATATCTCCCAATGCGCATCAATGATGAACTTATAACCATACTTTCTGAGTTTAAAGAGAAAGCAGTAAAAATCGGTATCACCCAGTTCTTTATTCAGACGCATTTCCAAACGCCTTTAGAAATTACACTTGAGGTACGTGATGGTATAAGAAAACTGAATGCTGCAGGATGGACTGTTACCAATCAGTTGGTGTATAATGTTGCAGCATCAAGACGAGGACATACTGCAAAATTAAGAAGAGAACTCAATAAGATCGGTGTTCTTTGCTATTATACTTTCTCTGTAAAAGGTTTTGAAGAAAACCATGCTGTCTACACACCAAACAGCAGATCCCTGCAAGAACAGCAAGAGGAAAAGATATTTGGGCACCTTAATGCTGCAGAAGCATCCGAACTAATAGAACATCTTAATAGCAATTGTTCACAAGAGCAGAGCATTAGCCAGATAGAAAAAAAATATGATTTACCATTCCTCGCTACGGATAGAAACGTGATGAATCTTCCGGGAATTGGTAAAAGCATGACTTTCAACCTTGTAGCCATTATGCCAGATGGATGCCGACTAGTCGCATTCTCACATGACAACACACGTCGACATAGTCCTGTCATTAGCAACATGCCTATCGTGTATATCAAGGAGAATAAATCTCTTGCTGAATACATGAGACAATTAAGCGATATGGGCGAAAGAATATCAGACTATTCTTCACTTTGGAAATATACTTCTGGCAAGACGGAACCACGATTTGCCTTCTACGAATATCCTAAACCTGCAGAAGAATATACAACAGAATATTCAAATATTGCTCAGTAGTCACACGAGCAGAACCTAAAGCCATTCTTTGGGTTTGTTACTTCATAGACAAGGGGGGAAGATTTCGAACGAAATAAAGTATTGAATTTTTCCCCTCTAACTATCAACTACTTTAAAATTATTTTATTATCTTTGCAAGCATACACAAAAAGACTATAAAAAATGAAGCAGACAGAAATATCCTTTACTGATTTGTTGAAAAAGTATTTCAACATTAATGCCGACAAAAAAGACGAACAGTCAACCATCAAGAATGTAGAAAATTCCATAAGCTTCAGTGGTGCACAGTTATGGATACTCATTTTTGCAATCTTCATCGCCTGTCTTGGTCTTAATGTCAATTCCACAGCAGTCATCATCGGTGCCATGCTCATCTCTCCGCTCATGGGTCCAATCATCGGAATGGGCCTAGCAGTAGGATTGAGCAATATAGAACTATTAAAACGGTCGGCAACCAACTACATGGTAGCAACAGTTATCAGTGTTCTCACGGCCACACTATATTTCTCCATCACTCCTTTGCACGAGGCACAATCAGAATTACTTGCCAGAACAGCCCCCACACTCTACGATGTCTTGATTGCTCTGTTAGGTGGTGGTGCAGGATTCATAGCGCTATCCACCAAGGGAAAAGGTAATGTCATTCCTGGTGTTGCCATTGCAACAGCCCTGATGCCACCACTTTGCACAGCAGGATATGGACTGGCAGTAGGCAGTCTTTCTTACTTCTTTGGCGCTTTCTATCTTTTTTTCATCAACACTGTATTTATCTGTCTCGCCACATTCGTTGGAACAAGATTAATGAAATTCAAGCATGCAGCCGTTATTGATACAGACAAGATGGCGAAAGTCAAGAGATACATCATTGTAGTAGCCATATTAACAATGCTTCCTGCCGCCTATATGACAATGTTGATCATCAAAGATAGCATTACAAAAAACAACCTCAGAAACTTTGTCAACACAGAACTTGCTTTTAAGGGAACACAAATATTATCTCAGGACATCAAAGAGGGCGATAAGGTGATAGATATTGTCGCTTTAGGAAAAATCATCCCAAGCAATGCCATCAAGAAGGCAGCCAGTAGACTAGCAGAATATCAACTGTCTGGCTACAAGTTGAATGTCATTCAAGGAGAGCAATCAGACAGTCTGCTAATGATAAATAAGCAACTCAGCAATGTTGCCGTATCAAATTCAGCAAGCAATCAGAAGATCATTGAGCAATCCAACCAAATACATGAACTAGAAGATCAACTCAACAAGTATAAACAATACGAATCTGTAGCACATGACATGACCGGAGAACTAAAAGTTCTATTCCCTTCTGTTGTTAAAATCAGCATTTCCAACATTAAAGAAGTTAGAACTGATTCAGCAAAACAAATAAGATATGTTATGGCTGTTGTGAATAGTCGTTCAAGATTTAATGAAGTCAACAGACAAAGATTTCAACTGTGGTTAAAGGAACGCACAAAGGCTGATAGTCTAAGGTTGATTATCACGCCATAACAACGATTCTATTTCGTTTGTACAATCAGTAATGATCAATGCAAACACTTAGCTAAAGCTAGCAGGAAACGGACTAAAGTAGTATACAAATTTCCTGCATAGCAAAATAATTCTATATAGACTATACTTAAATACATCATTATGAGACAGACGATTTTAGTAACTGGTGCATCTTCTGGTATTGGATTATCTATAGCCAACAGGCTTCATGAAAGCGGTTACAACGTTATTGGTACTAGCCGCAGCCCAGAGAAGTATCAATCAAAGATACAATTTAAGTTGCTAGCTCTTGATATTACAGATAGCAGCTCTATCAAATCTTTCACCCAAGAACTTTTCAGCCAGATAGATACACTTGACGTTGTCATAAACAATGCAGGCTATATGCTCACGGGACTTGTTGAAGAAACATCTATTGAGTTAGGCAGACAACAGTTTGAAACAAATTTCTGGGGAACCGTTAGTCTTACCAACGAATTACTGCCTTACCTCAGAAAACAACGACATGGAAAGATCATCACCACTAGTTCATTCTTTGGTCTGGTCGGACATCCGAGTGTAGCCTATTACGCAGCTTCCAAACATGCATTAGAAGGCTATTTCAAATCATTGAGGTTTGAGTTGAGTCAATTCAATATCAAGGTAAGCATGATTGAGCCTATGTATACCAAGTCAAATATTGAAAGTAACGGCGTTGTTGGTGATGGAAGAGTTGCAGAATACGATACGCTAAGGCAAAACATCAGTTCCATTTACAAGAGAGAATTTTCAAGAGCTCCAGAACCTACAAAAGTAATAAAGGCTGTAATAAGAATTATAAATAAAGCAAACCCAAAATTCAGCTACCCTATTGGTAAAGGCACATCGCTGATTCTTATCTTGCAGCGTTTTGCTTACAATACGTTTGAAAGTGTAGTTTTAAAGATTATAAATTCCATAAAGACACCCCAAGCAAAATAGCCAAAGCAAGCACAAATGAATGAAGCATGCAACAAGTGAAGACTCAAGTAAGATGATAGCGTCAAATAGTAGAACCAACTTTTATAAATATAGAATGGTTCAATTTTTTCGATGGATAAATATTATTGAAGCTTGTCCCTTCTACACTCATTGATCTGCAAGAGGAATAAACATCTAAATTAGATACACCATAACCAATAGCTATAAAAGCATCCTTAGAGCTGAACCTTAGCATGGTTTTTAAATCCCAGAAGCACCAATCCGAGGCATGTGCAGACCTTCCTTTTTCATACGGTACCGAAGTATTTCTATCAATGTAATCTACATCTACAAAAGTATAAGGAATCTGTATCATAACGCCCGGCTCTGCTTGAAGTCCCATCTCCCAAGACCCAAAATGTATCAATGCAGGAGTTTTGAATGACAAAGTTGGTTCAATATATAATTTTTCCATTTTATTGTCTTTTTCATTCAATTCCCAACCACTCCACTTCCCAGATTTAATATCCCCTTGTGGTAAGTAATCATTATGCCATTGTTTGTAGACACCAAATGCACCGCCAAAACCTACACATTTATTAATATAATGGATATATGATAATCATATATCATATGCAAACCCCGTCATTGCTCCTCCACTTACCGAAAGTTCATTATTTATGTTGTCTTGCGCATGGATATTTAATGACATCACAGCCAATACAATAATTATTATTTGTTTCATGATAGACATGTATTTTTAGTTTACTACGTTAATTTAGTTATGACCTTTATTCTTTAGTTGGTTTAGCTATCGAAATAGAGTGATTAATATCAATGCTTTCGATAGAATCTGGCAATTCGACAATCGCGATTGTCGATTTATCAAGCATACTCCACTGCTCATAAAATTTTCTCATATTCTTAAGACTATTAGCAGAGAAGCCTCTTAACCCTGGAAGAATTTTTCTTAATCGTTCACTTATCGCTTCAAGCGCACCTGTACCCCAAGATCCGCCCTTGCGTGAATTAAACGAGACGTATTTACCTACACCAAAGTACACGGCAAGCTGCACGCGGTTTTCATCTTTGAGAGCCTCATACTGACCTTGTAGAATTGCCGTTTTAATAATTTCGGCTGCTTGATTATAATCCGATGGTATTATTTGGTTTTGTTCCATGCTACAAAATTAGTAATTTAAATTCATTTATTGCCAAAATATGCAAAAAATCAATATATTATGATGGGCATAATAGAGCCAATGTATACCAAGATAGCGTCAAATAGTAGCGCAAACTTATGTAAATCTTCCCGCAAATGCACACAGACATACTCGAGTTATTTGCACAAATGAAACCCTATTTCTCGCAGATTTACGCATAAGATTTATCACTTTTCATTTAGAAAAATAGTCTTGATGACTTGAAAATTGTGGCAGTTATCAAGTAATACTTGACACCTGAATCGGCGCCTAACTTGAAAGCAAATTTGAACAATTACAACTCAATCCGTTCTTTCTCTGGAAATAACATTGGCATAGCTTTTTTATTCATTTTAAACGCAATTGTATCACCACCTTGTCCTGGCCTTGACAAAAGCAAGTCAACTGTTATATATCCAGCATCAAGCAAATTATCAAACTGAGAAACAATCGGATTCTTTGTATGCTCTATTATTATAGGTCTAAAAAATTCTTTGCCCTTTTCTTTTTTTGACTCAACTTCAATCCAAAATGTTTCATGATGCTTTTCCAAAAGTCTTGCATGTAATTTTTCTAAATGCCATAATGCAACATCTGCGATTTTAGGATAAACGCCAAATTTATTAATCTTAGACTGTTTTTCCTCAATAGCTAGGATTGATTGTATCTGATATAAACTCAATCCTAAATTCTGAGAATTAGGAGAAGTACATCTTAGTGTATTTTGATAAGTCCGTACTCCTTTAGAATCATAGCCATACTTCTCAACAATTGCTTTTCCTGACTTCAAAAAACTTTGACTCCAATCTGGAACTTGACAGAAAAGAGTAGAACGAATATCAGGACGTTTCTCTCTAAAACTTTTTAATTCAATTCCTTTATAATCAGGAAGTGGAGAATTATTCATTTCTATTCCAAGAAGGCTTTCTATAGCTCGCCCTATTCCTGTATCAGCTAACACATCTGATGGATGCCAATTCTTAGACAATATCTTAAGTTTATCAGTAAGATCATTTGATACACTAAAAACGTCATTACATATATTTGTTATTAAGCTCTTCAATGGAGTAACTATTGAACTCAAACATGAATGCTCTATATTTACCGTTGAAGAATTTATTATATAAAGTTGGTTAGAATAATATATCATTATTAATATATCATCAGGTTTACAATATTTCGTGAGTTTACAAGGCCATATTCTAGGATCACCTTTCTTTGTAAGTGGTCTGTATAATGAAGTCTTTGTTGGATAAGAATATGCTTCGTCCAAAATGACTGAATCAATTGTTTTTTTATTATCTGGACCTTTTGGTTGATCATTATAATCATGCATTCCTACATCTTTAAAATACATTCGCATTGGGTCTGTCGCATCCAAAATACTTTTTTTGAAACCAGTCGAGGTTATCTGTACTAAAGTATACTCTATACTTCTTTGGGCTAAATATTGAAGATTCTTTTCTTCAAAAGAATTAAATTGTCTCATGTGTATCATGTGCAGATTTACTTTATATTTTCAAGAATAGTATTAGCTATAGCCCTTGCCATTAATGGCGGAACTGCATTTCCAACTAATGTATATTGAGGTATTTCCATCTTTCTTTTCTCACCTCCTGTAGACCTTTTACCTTGAAATACGAAAGAATCATCAAAAGATTGTAGTCTAGCCATCTCGCGAACGGTCAATGCTCTATGTGAAGCATAATGGATAAAATCATCTGGCATTGTTACTACCGTTGGACTTTGACCTTGAGGATTTAAAACGGTATAATTTCGTTTTTCTGAATCAACACCAGCTTTTTGTAATTCAGCCTTTGTATCTTCATTGTATTCTCCGCATTGTGCTATTATATGCAAACGCTTACGAACTTTCTCGTTTTGAGCACTAGTCTGATGATTATTTAAAATATAATGTTTCTGTAATCTCGGATGTTTCAAATCTGCAGTTTCCTTCACATATAAAGGCTTTATATCCATTGTAAAGCGATGGGATAAATGACCAATTTTTTGCCAGTCACTGTATAGTTTCCCTTGTTCAGACAGTTCACCCGTTGCACATCTATTTCTTAGTAAAGGCATATACTCCCGAATAGGAGTAACATTCTTATAATCTACGACTTCATCACCGTTGCCAATTATATCTAAGTCCCATAAAGCCTCATATACAGTTACCTTATTGTCTGGGGTTATTGAATTTGGGACTTCTTTTATTATCTTTTGGTCATTTCTGCAACCAATAAAAATTACACGCTCTCTATTTTGTGGAACTCCATAATTTGAAGACAAAAGTATTTTGGGTGAATCAATATTATATAGCCTAATTTGTGACAATACAAAATCAAATTCCTTTGAAGCTTTAGTTCCTTTTATTTTTTCAGAAATAAGATGAAAAACTTCATCCATTGTCATTACATACAAGGACAAAGCTTCTTTCAATAATTTTATATTACTCTTCTGATCTGTTAGTGCTGTTATATTATCCAAACAATTAGATATTTTTTCCAATATGCTAGAATCTGTTATTTCTTCTATAAAAGAATTCATAGGATTAACATACGCATCGTTATCTACATCTGATTTTGTCTTAAGAGCTATAACATTTTTGATAATACTTTCCCGCATAGACCGGTCTTTCAGTAATCTCAATCCATGTCGTATTGTATTAATATCAGGATTCGATTTACTTATTTTATAATCAACACCTCTTGTTATAAGCTTAAACTGATTTTCCAAGATTGCAAAGAACTCCTCGGTTAATTTCTCTTTATATTTTTTATCAGCTGTCTCTAAATCGATTTTAGCATTTAATGTATTGAATCTAAACAAAGCTTCATTTTGAAAATATTTCTTGATAAAATCTTTTAGTAATACAACCTTTTTATCATCTATAATAGAGCGAATTTCACGAATTATCAAATCTTTAATTTTTCCACCATCTTTTGTCAGAATACCTTTCACATTCTCCATAACAAAATATTTTGGTTTTAAAGACTTAATAACCTTAAGATAATGATAAAACAAATCATCTCTTTTGTCAAATTTTCTACGTCTACCAGAAAGGCTAAACGACTGGCAACTCGGGCCACCAGTTACAACATCAACATTTCGTTTGCCAATTTTATTTTTTAAATTATCGACAAAACTATCTTCTGTTATGTCCTGACAGATAAATTCAGTGTTAAGCCCTAATTGATGATTATATCTTATACGATGAGTTAATTCACAATTTTCATTAATATCAGAAGCTAACAAAAAATCGAAATATTTATCGTTCGTATATGCTTGCAAAAAGCCCTCACTAATACCTCCTGCACCAGCGAATAAATCAACGAATGTAATTTTTTTTCTAGAATCAATAAATTCTTTTTTCTCTGCCATAAATTATATGAAAAATAAAACAACAGCATCTACAGGTAGACTAATCCTTTTTAAACTGCAATTTTATTTCTTTATTTTATTATTATTTGGTCGTCATTTTTGTAGATAAGCAACATGATTAAAAATCATTTGTTTTGCAAAGATAGTCTTTTTTATTCATTCCAACAATATGTTTAAATTTTAAATTTAAGCAAAATATGTTTTTTATATAGTCTATGAAAATAAAGGGACTCTATGGGGTAGTTTATTCTCATTTTGTCTTTCATTTTACGTAAACAACTTTAATATAAAAGAAGAGTCAACTTTATTAACGTCACTCTTAATTACAATAGTTTTCTTACTTAATATTAACATCTTTCATTCTACTGATAAATCTTTTACTTCCTCATATAATTCTTTTAAATATAATGGCGACAAATCCACTAAAGGCTCAAACATAAAATTATTGAAATGTATATTTTCAGAAGTCATCATAAGCACCTTGTTTAAGATCATACATTCATCACGTTTATCATCATTATGGTATTTTTTAAATAGCTTGACAAGTTTTCCTGTCTGATCCTTATTTTGTACCATTTCTGTCAAATGCTCATTCAAAATGCTCTTCATATATTTTTCAGCTTTTAATCGAATAGCAATTGATAACACCATTTTATCTGTCAAACTTATTTCATCCAAATTATTATAAACATGTTCTGCCTCAGTCATTAAGACATCAATATAGTTACTATCCTTAAATAACACAGCATCCGGATTGTAGTCTTTAAGCTTTTTAAATATTTCGGATATTTCATCTATTTTAATGTCATTAGTGTTATTCTTCAAATGAAGACAAGAAGTCAAAAGCTTATAATTATCGTTATCGCCATCCGTATACTCAATGATATTGCGCGCAAATGGAATCAATCCTATAAAAGCTGACTTATTATTCACCTTGTCTATTAAAATATTTTTTATAAGATCATCTCTATATATACCTTGTTTCAATTCTACTTTTCTATCTTTACTCTTTTCTGTAAAAAATAATTGGGCACAGCTTACTCTAGAAACAACAGTCCTATAAAAGTCAAAATTGTGAGTAAGTATAAATAAAGAAAAAAGTGGATTAGCTTTCAAATCGGCTAAATACTCTATGATTGCATATTTATTCTTATAATCAAAAGAATCTGCTACATCATCAAAAATAACTAGTGTTGGTTTATCTTCAACTATCTTCGCCTCAATGGCAAATAAATTTTGTAAAATATAGAATGCCTTTCGTTCACCTCGACTCAAACCATTTAGTAAGCTATTTTTTTCTTCCTGTTGAGGACTATCCTCTCCATCTTGGTATGTAAAACATAATGATGCAGTTCTTTTTTTTAAAAGCACATCAGCTTTATTTTCTATGGAAACTTTGAATGGAACAAAGAAGCGTTTATTATACTGTTCAATAATAGATTTCCAACGTTCAGACTCTACATTAGCATCTTCTATTATTCTTTGAAGTTCTCCTTTTTTTGAATTAAAAAGTTCTAGTAATCTATCAAAATCATCTTTACTAGCTGCAATATACCCCAAAATAACACGCTGACTAAAATCTTTATAATCGTTCAAATCCGCAATTAATGATTTATCTGCTTGTATAACTTCTTTAAAAGCTTGCAATTCTTTATTTTTTTGAAGTTCTCTATCTATCTTATCGAATGCTTCTTTTAAATTTTCATCTTGTAGAATTCTATTAATTTCGTCATTGATTAGATTTTCTAATTCTTCATCTGATGTTATTTCTTGGCCATCTTTTAGAACCAATTTATGTTCTGCCTTAAAATAACGACCATCTGCCACTGATTTTAATAAAACTGCAGCTTGAGAAGTTCCAAAAGCTTCATCTCCGCCCTTGAAAAAACTTGAATTATCTATAAGTTCTTTATATTTGATAAAAAAACTATTAAATTTATCTCTATTATCTTTAAGAAACTTCTCAACTTTCCCTGCTTTATCAAATACATCATTATAACGGAAATCATAAAGTCTATAATCATTTTGAGAGTTAAGTCTTCCATTGATATAAACTAAACAGTCAAAGAAATTATCATTTTCATTTTGACGGAAAGTACTCAATATTTCATCTTCACAATCAGTACTGTGAGCTTTGTCCTTTATAGACTTTTTAAGATTACGTTTCTCATTTTCTAATTCCAGATAAATAGCATCATACTCTGCTTTCAGCTTTTTATTTGCAAGAAACGAAGAAATATATTCAGTGCAATCGCTTCCTTCACTGTCAAATATGTATACATTATCAGAAGATATAGGAACATCATCTATTTTGATATCAGCCCTACTATCTCTATCAGGATAAAATAGGTCTTTTGGTTCTTTACCAGCTATAAGATCTCTGATTGTTCGCGTCAACGATGTTTTCATGGTCCCATTAGGAGCATAAATGATTGTTGTATCATTGCCATTTTTATATTCAAAGTTTTGGTTTAAAGCCCCAATTCCATAACAATTGGTAAGATTAATTTCTAGTTTTCTCATTATAATTTATATTTTAATTAGGTATTAATTCCAAACTAAATTGTTATTCTATTAAGCATTGTATGAGTTTCGGATATATCCCTTATCTCTCACATACATTACAATTCACGTATTTCAGAATAAATTCATCGATATTAGATCTTGTATTTTTCAATGTTCAATTTATAAAACATTATTATTGACGACAAAAATACAAAAAAAATCATACATGGTATAAAAGTTAGGACTAAATTATTCCGCTGATGTCTTTCTCTGCGTAACGCTGCCAGTAACCAAGCTACCCCAGCCCCCAGCCGTTTCTCTGCGAAATAATGCAGCCTGCTGCATTCCTCTGCGTGATCTGCGTAATCTGCGGGAGAATATCCACGCAAGAGGACTCAATCAATCAGCGAGAAAACAAACAACACATTATCTGCGAGACCCCTATCAACAATAAAGAGGGATGCGCTTTAGCACATCCCTCTCCCGTTATCCTGCAATCCATACCGTGCAGCTAAGTAGCGCTGTGAGCGCTGCGATTAACCATATTAAGTTGGTTATGATTTTAATTAATTCGTTGAAATCGTGATAGCTCATTCGGCTATTCCTGTGTTTCATTCTGTTGCGTTCCGAGCAACCCTAGAAGACTTGAAGCGATAGCGATTACTATCTTTATGATCCATGAAATGTTTACTTTGTTCTTTTCCATTTTGTTCTGTTTTTAATTCGTTGTTTTTGTGTGTGTTGTTTAAACGATGTCCCTCTGCTGCGCATCAGAGGGGACAATGTTTAAGGCTGAACGACTCCGCCGTTTGCGTCACCACTATCTGGTGCTGTCTTGATTTTGGTGTAC
>JAGPJJ010000181.1 GCA_018054505.1 Prevotella sp. | reverse complement strand
CTTTCTCTATAAATCATGTTTAATAAAACAATTATGAAACTGTGAAGTTTCAATTCTCTCAAATTTTTCATAACATACTAACGTAGAAAAGGCCTGCAATTCATTATATGAGTTGCAGGCCTAATCATTTTTACACGGTACTTATCAGCAAAAATATAAGCGCTGACATATCATTATGCCAGCGCTTATAACTTATATGTTTTGATAGTTCACTATTTCTTTAGTCGTATATTCAACTGATAGAGTGCTGGGAGGAATATACATAACGAGAATACAAGATACAAAACTATTCTCATTGTCTGTCCGCCAGCAAGTTGACTCAATGTTGCATCTTGTGTTCCTGGCATTAAATTAGCCGCAATATAAGCAATTGTATTGTTTACCCAATGAAGTACAACTCCAGGAACAATACTATCTGTGCGATAATACATCCAACCTAGCAACAGACCTAGCAACGCAGCATGAACAAATTGTGCTAAATTTGCGTGTACAGCGCCAAACAGCAATGCTGATATAAGAATGGCCACCCAATGCTTTTTATCGCCTAAAACCGAAAGTAAACGACGTAATATAGCCCCACGGAACACTACTTCCTCTGCCAAAGGTGCAAAAATTCCAATAGCAACATAGCCTAAAGGCTCTTTCATAATCCCAGTAAACAAACTTTCAAGATGCTTTGGCATTTCCAACCTCATCAACTCTTCAAGTCCAGCAGCAGGAAGTATCAAGCCTAATGTTGCAATAGCAACCCAGACAAGAGTTGTCCAAGGACGAGTCTGAATATACTTGCGTGACTTAACAGCCCAGCCACGCCAAACGAAAAGAGCGACGGTTATTAAACTGCTCAATATAGTTGTCACAATGATGAGCATTGGATTAGCCGCAACAAGATGGCTTATACCTGAAAAAGGTAATCCCTTAATTTTTAACATCACCAATCCCCCTGCAAATGTTACAACAAACTGTACAAGGACAAACACCACAAGATACCATACGACATCAAGGGCAACAGTCAAGTTCTTCTTCATATTATTAATCTTCTTTTAAAAATTGCTCCTCAACAAGTCTACGGTCGTCTTTAAGTTGACTAGCCAATTCAAGAGCATTGTTAAACTTACGTTCTTCTCTTATGCGATGAATAAATGACACATGCAAAATTCTGTCGTAAATATCATCTGAAAAATCAAATATATTAATTTCTAAAGTAATATTATCACCGCCGAAAGTAGGTCGCCTGCCGATGTTCATCATACCGTGCCTACACTTATTCTCTCCGTCAATATGTACTTTTACAGCATATACTCCTGGTGCAGGAATAAGCTGATGAGAATCCGACATATCTATGTTGGCCGTTGGGAATCCCATCTTACGTCCCTGCTTGTATCCATGCACAACCTTACCCATGATGGTGTAATGATATCCAAGACACATCTCTGCCATCTCCACCTCACCCTCTTTAAGGAATGAACGTATAACAGACGAACTTACATTTACCCCATTCAACACAAAAGCTTGGTTACGAATAACTTCAATTCCGAGTTCGTTTCCATATCTTACGTAATCATCAAAACCTTCGTCACGGTTATGTCCAAAACGATTGTCATATCCGATTACCAATTTTTTCACATTCAGTCTGTCACGCAGCACGTTTTTCATAAAATCATAGGAAGAAAATGAAGCTATTTCCTTGTCGAAATGCAACACCACCCCATTATCTATACCTGTATTTGCCAGCAATGACATCTTTCTTTCAAAGCGATTAAGCATCTGCGGAACATAATCGCTTTGCAACACTTGGCGTGGATGTTGGTCAAAAGTAATAACAGTAGACTGTAATCCGGAATCAACAGCCTCCTGAATGACATGATTTATAAGAAAACGATGCCCTTTGTGTACACCGTCAAAGAAACCAATCGTTGCAACACATGGTGCCAGAGTAACTGTTTCTGTGCTAAATTTTATTATATTCATATTCTCTTTATCAATCTAATTCCTTCACCTATCAACAATACTGGTGAAGTTACTGCAATAATGGCAGTCCATTCATGTAATGACAGCGGAACTGTGCGAAACATCTTTCCGCCAAAAGTTACAATCATCCATTGTCCTGCAAATATTAACAGCAAAACTAATGCCATACCTTTTTCCTTTGTTATATGGCTAAGTGCTGACTTATTACCACCAAGAGCCTTGGCATTGAATAAGTTCCAGAATTGCAGCATTACAAATATCGTAAAAAAGATCGTTAGTTCATGAGTATCCACGACACTTCCATCTCGCTCAAAATATATAAGCAGTCCAAGTAATATTGCAAAGAATGCGCCACCCCATGCAAAAATACATCCACCAATCTTGCGAGATATGATAAATTCATTCTGCTTCCTCGGCTTTTCGGTCATCACTTCTTGTGAAGGAGAAAGCGAAGCGAGAGCCATTGCGGCAAAAGTATCCATAATAAGATTTACCCACAGTATCTGGGTTACAGTGAGAGGCATTGCTGTTCCTACAAATGAACCACCAAGCACAAGCAGTAACGCTGTCACATTTACAGTAAGTTGGAAGAACAAAAAGCGCTGTATATTTTTATACAATGAGCGTCCCCACATCACGGCATTCACAATAGATCCAAATGAGTCATCAAGCAATGTAATGTCGCTTGCATCCTTGGCAACATTTGTTCCTGAGCCCAACGACAAACCAACATGTGCATAATGCAATGCAGGAGCATCGTTAGTTCCGTCTCCTGTAACAGCTACTACCTCTCCCCTTTTCTGCAACATCGTAACTAGACGCTGTTTATCTGAAGGGCGAGCGCGACTCATTACCATAATCATTCCTGCACGTTCAAGAGCCTCATCATCACTCAACGCAGCCCATTCCGATCCGCTTATTATTGCAGGATCAGAGATATCACTGATATGATCACCATCAAACACACCTACCTGACGTGAAATTTCAATAGCAGTTGCAGCTGTATCTCCTGTAACAACTTTCACGTCTATACCGGCATCATGGCATTGTCTCACAGCATCAGGAACATCCTTACGTATTGGGTCGCTAATTCCTACGATAGCCTGCAACTTATGATCTGTCGCCACAGCTAATGTACGCATGGCTTTATGCTGATAAGAAAGCAATTGCTGATTAGCTATATTGCGCTCCTCGTCGGTTATATCGCACATCCCAATGACAATTTCAGGTGCACCTTTAAGGAATATATGTCTCTTTCCATCAAAGACGGCAGTGGTCTCCATATATTTTCTTTCCGTAGAAAATGGTACAGAAGATTCTACAACGCCTTCATGTCTATACTTTCTATAATCAACGCCCTTTGCATTCATCCACATAAGCAAAGCGCCTTCTGTAGGATTACCAATAACACTATCGCCATCAAGTTCAGCTGTTGAATTTAGTGCGATCGCTGCGTAATATAAGTTGGTATCAAAATCGTCATTACTTTCTGTAGGATCTGGAGAAACTACTGTCATACGATTCTGTGTCAGCGTGCCTGTTTTATCAGTACATATCACAGTAACTGCTCCCATCGTCTCACACGCATGAAGTCGTCTTACTAGATTATTTGACTTCAACATACGGCGCATATTCAAAGCTAGCGAAAGGGTTACAGCCATAGGAAGTCCTTCAGGAACAGCCATTACTATAAGAGTAACAGCCATCATGAAATACTTCAATACAACTTCTGTCATCTTAAAATAGTCTGCACTATGCCATACAGACTGAGTGAGAATATCGTGTGTGAGGAATATCGCAAAAACAGCAATTGCAATAACAGTTCCAACCTTAGATATCAGTGCAGCAAGTTTATTAAGTTGCTTGTTTAATGGCGTGA
>JAGPJJ010000182.1 GCA_018054505.1 Prevotella sp. | reverse complement strand
GCCCAATGACCGGCGAAGTCATCCGTGCATAATTGGTTCTCCGGGTCCTGTCCATACTCTACGAGATAGTTTGTCCAAGTAGTTAAGAGATCCCAATATTTTTTTACATAGTCAGCGTTTCCTTCGATTTTGCTAATAGCAGCAGCAAGAATTACCATGTTACCTCCTTCTTCAATTGGCATGTCACCTCCATACACTTGACCATTAGCAATAGGATAAGTCCCTAAATCGTGTGCTGGAAAAGGTTTGTTCCAACGACCGCTAGCACTATACTCAAAGATGCTAGTCATCATAGCTTTCTGTAATTCAGGGTTATAAACCAAAAATAGTGGTGCGGATGGATAAGTTAGGTCTACTGTATTTACACAACCATTACTGTTGTTTTCTTTAGAGAACCATAACAAGTTACCTTCTTTATCAGTAAAGAGTTTATGAGCAGAGATCACTTGGCGATAAGATGCCGAACAGATTTCTGCATATTTTTTGCCACCTGCCTTTTCTGCATCGTCATAAATAAGTTCGTCAAAGGCGCGACAACGTTCCATAATAGCCTGATAGTTGTCTCTCAATTTTTCGAAAGCATCGAAGATAGTCACTTTGCCATCATGCTTCCAATAGCCCATACGCTTCTCGTACATATACTCAATAGAGTAAATGTCATCATAACCAAGCATCATGAATCCTTCTTTCCCGCTATTGGAGACAGAACCGAGATTGTGAACATATGCCATAGCCGGATTATCTTCCTCTTTACGAGTTGTCCATTTAGTCTTTGTAGTGGCTAATGTACCATTTTTCACGAATGATTCTTTCATTCCGTAATAGTCTCCCAAACTGACTGATTTACCTGATCCATTCGTACTAGCAAGATATGCATAACCCCAATCAGCACAAATCAAGTCACCTCTTCGGTCACATATTGGTTGATCGATTGAACCTGCTTCTACATAACTGATACCATTCTTTGATAAGGTACGAGCAACAGTAGGCTGGTTACTTTCGTTAATAGCCAGTTCAGGAGTTGTCTCCATATAGAATTGTACATCATGAGTTTTTTTATCTAATGAACGTACATGATAAGAAACATAGTTTATAGGAGTTGACAATAAATCAAGATCATCAATTAATTGAGGAGCGGTAAACACGACATCAAGCTCTACAGGACCACAAGTGAAAGTATAGTAGGTGGAAGTAGCCAATACGTCTACAGATTTCTGAACAGCTTCATTTGCAAACTTAACAGCATTTTCCTTCTCACGAAACAATCCGAAATCGACATATGAACCACCTGTAGTATTGTGGCAATGGGCAGCGATTACGTTCTTACCTTTACGAAGTTTCTTTTTTGCTTCTTCTGAAAGTTTCAGATATACATTATTCTTCCAGACAAGTCCTGTAGAAACAAGCTTTTCCCCATTTAGATACAACTCAAATACATCATCATGAGAATAGATCAGATAAATATCTTCAGCGATATTCGGTTCATTAAAATCGAAAGTGCGACGAATGTAGATATCGGTATTGTCTCCTTTCCATTCTGTGTGAATACGTTCCATATCACGACTACCAAACGCTGCTTTACCTTTCTTCCAATTGCTATCATCAAACTGAAATTCTTGCCATCCGTTTGATGGTTGGCTGTTAGTGTACGCTGCTTCCCAACGTTCTACATTAGTCATAGGAGCAATAGGTACCAGATTAATTTTATCTTTCCCCAAAAAACGATATACTTTTCCGTCAACACGCAGAGCACCCAATAAAGGTTTCTTCGCACTTGTCCAATGCTCTGTACTACCTTCCATTAATTTATCATAGGGTGACCAGATCGAAAAATAAGGATCTGAAACGATAATAGGCACCGACGGAGCACGTAGCGCTATATCTTTTGCAGGTTTTAATAAGTCAACGGTCTGGGCATTTGCCAACAAGCCGACTGAAAGAGCCATTATGGCTAGCAATTTCTTCATAAATATTTGCTTTAAATTAATCTTCAAATCCAAGGTTATCCATCCATCAATCTTATTTACCTCATAAAAAAACAAGCCCTAAGTATTCTTTTAAATCCACTTTTTACCTTAATACTATCTCACCTTTGAATAATTGCAATCTTTATACCCGTTTTCCTATACCTTTAATATATAATATCAGTACTGTCATATTTAGGATGAAATGTTATGGAGAAGCGGCTAACAAATCGTGTATTTCTAGCAAATATCGAGCTTTAACAAACTCTTTATTTTCCATAGTATCTCATCTTGATGACACAAAATAATGGAATTAATAGAAGAAACAAGGAAAATCTGTGTTCAAGAAAGGACAAAATCTATTCTTTTTTGGATTTCAAACGTTCTTTTAACATACGGAATAGGGGCTCTGACGTTGTTTGAGCAGTATTTATCCTTTTTTGAGCAGATTTTATCCTTACCAACCCAAAATGAAGGTCTATTAATTGATGACTTCTAACTTTAACAAAAGAGATATTGGTCATTTCAGATAGCTTTCGTAAATTTGCAACACGAATGCAATACTGATTATACCATCGCAAAATATATACCATATATTAAACCCAAGTACGTTACCCAAGAGGGAACTACTGTCCTTTATGTTCGATATAATTACAATCGGAACAAGCGCACGCTTATCTCTACCGGATACAATATCAAACCGGAACATTGGGATGCAAAAAGGAAATGGATTAAGCGTGCATGTCCCCATTATGAAGAAATTGATGCCTGCTTGATTAAGATAACATCTAAGCTCGGTGATATTCTCACCTATGCTAAAGTAAACGGCATAGATCCGACAGTTGATTTTGTCTTGCTTGAATTAGAAAAGAACAGGGAATATGATCTGCGTCCTAATCGGGTAGATATGTTTGATGCATTAGAACGGTATATAGTGGAAAAAGCACCATCCGTCTCTGCAGATCAAATAAAAGACTATCGAACACTCCGCAAGCATCTGACCGCCTTCAAAGAATACTCATCACAACCTGTAACATTCCGCAACTTGAATCTGACATTTTACAACGAGTTTATGGATTATCTATTTCATAAAGTAGTAAAACCAAACGGAACTGTAGGGCTGCTCACCAATTCTGCAGGAAAAATCATACGTTTGTTGAAAGGCTTTGTTAATTATCAAATAGTAAAAGGAATTATTCCACCGATTGACCTAAAGAACTTCAAAGTTGTAGAAGAGGAAACTGATGCTATTTATCTAAATGAAAAGGAGCTGGCTGCAATATACGAACTTGATTTATCAGATGATAAGCAATTGGAAGAGATACGGGATGTATTCATTACCGGGTGTTTCACAGGATTACGATACAGTGACCTTTCAACTTTAAGTCCTGAGCATATTGATTTGGATAATGAGAATATAAATCTCAAACAGCGGAAGGTACACAAGGCTGTAGTGATTCCCATGATTGATTATGTGCCCGAGATTCTTAAAAAATATAATTATGATTTGCCTAAAATCCCACGATACATGTTTAATGAGAGAGTCAAAGAGTTGGGGCGGAAGATAAAATTGAGCCAAAAGATTGAAGTTGTCCGCAGGAAAGGTAAAGAGCGAGAAAAGAGGGTATATGAGAAATGGGAAATGATCTCTTCCCATACCTGTCGGCGATCGTTTTGTACAAACATGTATCTATCTGGTTTTCCTGCAGCAGAACTAATGCGTATATCCGGACATAAAAGTCCATCTGCGTTTATGCGATATATTAAAGTGGATAATCAGCAGGCTGCTAAAAGACTAAAAGAGTTGCGTGCCAAATTAGCCAGATGAATTCCTTAGGGAGATAAAACTATAACCATTTTTAGAATAAGACAACAGGCGTTAGTTT
>JAGPJJ010000180.1 GCA_018054505.1 Prevotella sp. | reverse complement strand
TTCACGAGGAAGTTCTTTCGGGTATCAATACGCAAGATGGGTGGCGTATTGTCGCTTTCTCCTATGGTAGATTCTACTAAAAGTAGTAAAATGCCAAGGTTTTTAACATTTCAATAGTTTTTTTGCCATTGAAAAAATGGATATACGGTCAAGGTTTTACCTATATATAAGTTTTAAGTGAGAATCCACCAAGGGAATACGTTATGTGTTTTTGGTGGATTCTTTTTCGTTTAAAAATTTGCTGATTTTCAAGGATATAACTTGTAGATAATCTGCATGATCTAACGATGCGCATCATTAGACCTTAATAAAGCGCTTTCTTAAAGTTTATACTTGCGCTTCTATTGAGAACTGGCCTTTATGATAAAAGTAATTTACAGTAAATATGAGATAAAGGAAGAGTTTAAAACTCTATCCTTTAACTATGTGCTGCTTCATAAAAAGGACACTAAATTGTACCTTGTTATTTTAAACCGTTACATAATAACAAGGATAGGTAGAGACTTTTATTTTTACCTATCCTTGATCTTGTAGCATTTACTTTCGCAAGTTTTTAATTAATAACTCCGCTTACAATTCCGTTTTCTATCATAACAATGGTGCCAGAATCATACGACCACATAATACGTTGCGAGTTTTCTGTAATGGTAAGTGGTTTACCCTTTGCTAATATAACCTCTTTTGGATTCATACCTTTCACTACTTGGCCTGAAACGATAGCTTCCCAATGAGACAATTCTACTTTTGAATCAAGAATTTCATGCATCGTTTGTTGGATAAAGTGATTGCATAAAACAGAAAACTTCTCTATATATTCTTTGTATTGGGGCTTTTTCTCTAAGTTTATTTTGTCAAAAGACATAGTCTTAAAAACCGCTAAGACACCCTTTGGGGCACATTTAACGTCTTTTATGAGAAACTCTATTTTGCCCTTATTCACAGCAATATTAAGTTGAAAAGTATAAACCTTATCAGAGTTTTCGTTTTCAGCAATATTACAACCAACACTTAGCACTAATTTTTGGGGATCACATTTTAGTGTGTTTTCAACTACGTTGCTGGATTTCTCCATAGCCCAGAGAGCTGCACTACCAAAGGTTGTTCGCTCATCAATTTTACATGGCTTGGAACCTTTGCAAATATAACTATTCCCTTCTTTTGTCAACGAGTAGTTATCTTGTGCATGGGTAATAGTAGCAGATAGTATCATCAGCACTGCCAAAATCACAGTTTTCATATATTCAACTCTTAAATTATTAAACAAACAATCTGCCCAATATCCGTCATTGTAACAGATATTAGGCAGACCCTATCTAAAACTTATGCATTTGTTAGAATACAAGACCGATTGTTGCTGCAAAATTGTTCAATTTGTAATTGTATGATTCGTAATCATCTTCATACTTAACAAAATCGGTCAACCCTCCACCATAAGATAGACCTACGTAGAATTTACCCAATTCAACATTGACTCCAGCTTGCCAGCCAAGAGTAAAGAACTTCATATCATCAACGTCAGATGTGATGTTTCCATTAAATGTAAGACCTGCTAAAGGGGCAATCTTGACACTCTCTGTTACAGGCCACTTGTAAGTTACGTTCAAGGGAATTGTTGCAATCACAGCACTTAAATCATCAAAAGCGTAAGTTGCACCAAGACCAGTTTCTACAAACAGAGGAATATCTTTGGCTACAGAGATGCCCTTAGTCCAAGCTAAAGAAACACCACTGACAGATTCTGAACCTTCTGCATTTGAACTAATTGAGTTGTATGATACACCGATGCGGTTGTAACCACTACTTTTTTTGTAAGTAACTGTGTTTGATGTGATGAGCTGGGCAGAAGCACCAAGACTCATGATAGTGGCAATAGCCAATAATAATAACTTTTTCATTGTGTTATAATTTTAGAATTAATATTTATGTTTACTTATTTCGATTCTCATTGCCAACAGCTTTGTTCTGCTTATTATCAACAGATATAGCACGTATGCGGGCACCATTCTGTAAAGGGTCAATCCACTTGGAGTCATCTGTACCCAGCTGACCTTCGCCATAATTATGGAATTTCACATACTTAGCAGGATAACCACGCACAGTAACATCTAAGCCTTTGGTCTTCTCATTATTGATAACATAAAAAGTTGCACCAAGAATAATATCTGCACCTGCAAGTTTTGCAGCTTTGAAAGCAGCATTAGCTTTTGCATTCTCAAGCATTGCTGTACTAATCTCAGAAAGAGAAACTCCAGGGAAGATATTAAATGACCATTCTTGACAATCTTTGTTTATCATCTGGAGCTCAGCTACCATTGGACGTACAAAGAACTCTGACATACCCTCTTGGATACGTGTTTGTGCATGCTCAAATTTAGCCTGTGCATGCATTGAGGCAATACTACCTGCTAATAATAAAAGAGTAAACGCAATCTTTTTCATATATGTTTAACATAGCCTATTGACTCCCAAGCATCGGCAATATAAGTTACATGAAAAGTTTTTGACTATAAACGAAAAAGCGCAGGAGTCTGATCTTGTCACTCGTCCTACGTCTTGAGGCTTCTCGCATTGCCCATCCAGTCAAGAACGAGCAACGAACAGAAACCCACGCCGATAGTTGATATAATTATCCCAATATACCAAACTTGTACACCTTATATTATATAAGATGCACAGAATGATATTAGGGGTATTATAAAAACATCCCATGAGCATCTATCGTTGCCTTGTTACGTGACTGAATCATTTTGAAACTTTGCGAGAATTTCAAGACGTCAAGTTACAAAGCGCATGATAAACGCTTCCCATAAATAGTGGCTCTCATTACCTCTGATTTGGCACCCTTGCCTATGCAGTCCCACCTACAATAATGTAATGCGAGAGCATCTAATCGGCGTAGGTATTGCAGTACAAGAAACATTTTTAGTAATGAGTCTCCACTCATAATGTTATATGCAACTGCAAATTTTATGAAAACCGCTTCAAAATTAAATCTAATTTATGAAACCACCAAATAAATTAAGATATTTTTGCTAAAATATAGGTTAAAAAGATGATTTTTGGAAAATATTTCTATTATTTTTCTGATAATATGGTTTTATTCAGTACATTATTTCCATTATTCATATTTTCAAAATTTACACACAAATCAGATTCCGTTGAAAATACAGAAATACATGCTAATGCCATTGCGGGAAGGCTGTTGGAGGTCGTCAAGCGATACCACAACTTTTTCATAGTTATCAGCAATACACTCTAACGGAGCATATTCTTGCTCTATTGTCTGCTCACCAACAAGCATATAGGTGGCTTGTACATAGATGGTTCAATCATTCTTGATGGCGACAAAATCCACCTCTTTTTCCTTTATGTTACTTACATATACATCATAATCCATGACGCAACAGGTCTATAAATATGAGATTCTTCAAAAGATACCCGACTCCAGCGTAGAGATAATTTTTAAAAGACAAATCGTTCATATAGTATTTACAACTTCCCTTAATTGAATATTTTTAGAGTCTTTGCCTCTTGTTTAATCAATGCATCTGAAGAGAAAAGGGCAATCTATTGAAATTTTAAGTGAGAGTCCACCAAGGGATCTCTTGAAAATCATGCTTCTTTTGTTTTTAATTTGTATGCCATAAAAGCGATTTTTTCTGTTAAAATTCGTATAAATACTATCAAAAAGCACGAAAATTGCAAAATAATCGTGCTTTTTGTTGTTTATATCAATAGATTTTATTAATTTTGCTATCTGGTATAGAAAAGTACCTTATAAATAGAATAATATAAAACAAAACGAAATGGAGAAAATAGACAATCTAGACAGAAAGATTCTCGGCATCCTTTCCAAGA
>JAGPJJ010000179.1:1629-3891 GCA_018054505.1 Prevotella sp. | reverse complement strand
GTAATGGTAGACACTTTGACTTTCTTTGATGAAAAAGAAACGTCAACAACGTTTACTATTAGAGAAGATAATATCTTTGTAGAAGATGGTGTCTTGAATGCATGTGCTATTGCTGAGAATATTGCCCAAACATGCGCTGCACGTTTAGGTTATATAAATAAGTATATCTTGAAACGCAGAATACAGATAGGTTTCATTGGTGGAATCAAAAATATGGTCTTCGCCGAGAGTCCTAAAGTCGGTGATGTTCTTCATACAACGATATGTGTGACAGAGCAGGTAATGGAAATAACACTAGTCAATGCCAGTGTGATGTGCGGTGACAGAATCATTGCTACTGCCGAAATGAAAATTGCAATGGCTGAAGAAGTAAAATTATAATAATGGAATTAAAGGCATCTAAAGAATTTAAAATAAGATTCAGTGAAGTTGATTCCATGCAATTTGTATGGCATGGCTCATATCCTTTGTATCTAGAAGATGCGCGTGAGGAGTTTGGACGAAAATACAATTTAGAATATATGACTATATATGGTAATGGATGTTATGCTCCTTTGGTGGATATGAATATTCATTACCGTAAGCCTATTAGATATGGGATGAAACCAAGAATCGACATCATATACCGTCCTACAGAGGCAGCAAAAATGGTGTTTGATTATGAGATATATGATACTGAGACAGATGAACTCCTCGTTACTGGACATACAGTACAGGTGTTTCTGGATAAGGACTACAACTTGATGTGGGAAAATCCATTATTCTATGCTGAGTGGAAAAATAAATGGTTAAGCAAATGATAAGGAAAATAGCTGATAACATAACATCACCATTAGGGTTTACGACCGCAGACAACTTTACGGCTGTATGCGAAGGTAGATCATGCCTTAAAAGATATGAAGGCAAATGGGAACTTCCTGAACCTTTTGTGGCTTCACTTTTTCAAAAAGGTCAGATTGAAGATATGTTTTTATCAGAAATTCACAGTGATATTACTTATACTCGATTTGAGAAAATGGTGTTGCTTTCTGCATCCAAAGCAATTGTAAATAGTGGGATAGATGCTTCTTCAGAAAAGACCATATTCATATTGTCAACCACAAAGGGGAACGTTTCACTCCTTGAGAAAAATGATTTAGGAGTAGATGATGACCGTGTGTTGCTCGGAGTTACGGCTGGTATGATCTCACGTCATTTTGGTAATTCAAATATGCCAATTGTTGTGTCGAATGCTTGTATATCTGGTGTTTGTGCGCAGATTGTAGCAAAGCGATGTCTGGAAAGTGGCAAATATGATAACGCCGTTGTAATAGGTGCTGATGAACAGAATCCTTTTATTGTTAGCGGATTTATGTCTTTCAGGGCACTTTCGCCAGAAGTCTGCCGCCCATTTAGCAAGAAAAGAGACGGCTTAAATCTCGGTGAGGCTGCAGCGACGATCATATATCAGCGCTGTGATAAAGATGTCGACGGTTGGCAAGCTGTGAAAGGAGCTATTAGAAACGATGCAAATCATATATCAGGTCCGTCAAGAACTGCCGAGGGGAGTTATCGCGCATTAAAATACGTGATGGCCGATGAGGTTAAGCCTGATGATATTGCTGTTATCAATGTGCATGGTACGGCAACAGTCTACAACGACGAAATGGAGAGCATTGCAATTTCACGTGCAGGCCTTTCTGATAATCCAATTAATGGATATAAAGGTTATTATGGTCATACGATGGGAGCAGCAGGAGTTCTTGAGAGTATATTATCAATGACAGCTTTGGATAATGGACTGATATTGGCGACAAGAGGTTTTGATGAATTAGGAGTAACACATCCTGTGAACATAAGTAATCAAAATCGCTATACCAATAAGAAAACATTTATCAAACTGCTTTCAGGATTTGGAGGATGCAATTCTGCAATGCTTTTTAGGAAAGGGTGAAAAATGAAAAAAGAGGTTCATAAAATAATAATAACTACAACAGAAGTAGTGGTAGACGACCAACGACTTGATGTAGCATGTTTGGGTAGTGATATTCTTACCGAATTGTATCGTAAGTATGTAAATGACTATCCAAAATATTTCAAGATGGATATTCTTTGCAAGTTAGGATTTATAGCTACTGAATTGCTTTTGCATGCAGAAGGTAAAGAAAGGTTTGTTCCATGCGAGGATAGGGCAGTCGTGTTATTCAATAGAAGTTCATCATTGCATGCCGATACATCCTTTGAAAGCACAATTCATAATCGTAGCAGTTTTTATCCAAGTCC
>JAGPJJ010000179.1:0-1529 GCA_018054505.1 Prevotella sp. | reverse complement strand
GACAATCTTAATGCAGTAATACTTGGTAATCATGATTGTGGATCGGGTACAGATCGTATAGCAGATTATTTTGGCAACTTTGACTTTGCAACAACTATATCTACAGCATGTTCTTCGGCATTGAATGCAATTATTGTAGGTGCTGAAATGATAGAGGCTGGACTAAAAGATATTGTTGTAGTTGGTGGAACCGAAAGTTTAAGCCGCTTCCATCTTAATGGTTTCAAGTCGTTGATGATATTGGATCAGAATATCTGCCGACCTTTTAATGCTGACAGGGCTGGACTAAATCTTGGTGAAGGTGCTGGCTTTCTCGTTATCGAATCAGAGGAAAGCGTAAAGAGACGTGGAGCAAATGTGTTGGCTGAACTGAAAGGAACCGGTAACGCATGTGATGCATATCACCAGACTGCATCATCCGAAAATGGAGAAGGTGCCTTTCTTGCGATGTCAAAAGCTGTTGCCGAAGCTGGCATTCATGTTGATGATATACAATACGTAAATGCTCATGGTACAGGTACTCCGAATAATGATGCATGTGAAAGCAGTGCTCTTTCAAGAGTGTTTGGAAATAAAATGCCAAAAGTATCATCTACAAAGATGTATACAGGCCATACGACGAGTGCTTCAGGAAGTATAGAGGCTGTGTATTCAATTCTCTCTTTATTGCATCAGTTCGTACCTGCAAATTTGGGATGGACAAAAGCAGATGACCGTTGTATTACTCCATTTACGAATGGAGATTGTGGAAATTTAAGCAACGTGATGTGTAATTCGTTTGGATTTGGTGGTAACGATTCATCTATAATACTTTCACGATATGAATAATAATGTGTATGTAATAGCAGAAGTGGATAATGTCCCTGAAACAGAATATCGGGATTACCTTAATCCTATCAAGACGCGTAGGTATGGAAGGCTTCTTAAACGCGCATTGGTTACAGCAATGAAAGCAATAAAAATAAGTGGTATTGAGCATCCTGATGCCATAATAAATGGTACAGCTTTGGGATGTGTTGAGAACTCTGAGAAGCTACTCACTGCATTATCTGTAGAAGGAGAATCTGCAAGTATGCCAACTAACTTCATGCAGTCTACTCATAACACTATAGCATCGTTAATAGGTATGTATACCCATAATCACGGATATAATTGTACGTATTCACATAAGAATATTTCCTTCGAGAGTGGAATACTTGATGCTTACATGCAGATTAAACTTGGAAAGATAAATACGGCTTTGGTCTGTGCCAATGATGAGATACCCCCCGATCTCCATTCAAAAGCAGAAAGATCTGGACTGAAATCGTATGTAGAGGATAGATCATTAGCCGTGGTGCTTTCATCAGAAAAACCTGACGGAGCATGTAAGATGATAAAAGATATCATGATTAGTCATGACAGAGTGAACGGTGATACTGCAGAAATAATATACTCAAAAATATGAGACTGATAATATTATCTATATTGCAAAGTATGTTGTTGTGTGGAGGACAGGTGTTTCTAAAGTTTGCCCTTCGTAAGATGGG
>JAGPJJ010000178.1 GCA_018054505.1 Prevotella sp. | reverse complement strand
GCAGCCCACGCTATAACGTGGGAACTGCCATGCCAATTCTTGTTGATTTTGTGTTTCAGTTTCTCAGGCTTTGCACTTACAAGAGTAGCATAACGCTCCTAATATTTCTTAATGTCTGGAAATGGTTGTACCAAATCCAATAGCAAAAATACAGAAAATATCTGTAAGTCATGAAGAATATTCTGAAAATCAACGAAAACATTACGTAATACTTCATTTTTAGATTTTAAAACAGAATATTATGGGTGAACGCTCGTACTTTAATTATTCAATCCCCAGTATGTCTTGAAGAATGAATCGGAATGGATAAGTGAATCCAACTCTTGATAATTCCTCTTTCTCTTTTCATCCATGATAACCTTCTTGTAGAAAATGCGGTTGGTCCTGTCAAGATCCATAACCCGATTTTGATATAGAGATGAAAAGAGAACACAGGCGATAATGCCGAGAATGACAAGATACCATTGGAGTAATCCCCATTTGTCTGTCCTTTGTCTGAATCTGTTCCATCTGTAGAACCACCATGATTTCAATGTAGGTGGAGGAGATGGTTTAGGACTTGTGATGGTTTGCAGAGCATCGCCCCATACTTTTAAAATCGCATGTGCTTTTTCTACAGATTCATTCTCGTCAAGAATTTTCATGCCGATGTAACGGATTGTCCGTTGAATCTCAAGAGAATATTGTGGCGCCCATTCAGCAACTTGCTCAATGGTCATTAAGCCTAGCGCTTTTCGCTTTTGCAGATACACGTTGCGTTTGCACTCTCTTTCTTTTTCGTCTTTTTCCAAGTATTTTTCAATTTCTTCAACATACAGTTCAATGAAGATAGTCCCCAGGCGTTTGAGGGTCTTATCCGATAGAAGTTCTGCTGAATCAGACATAGCGTTATAGTAACTATCCATTTCTTCATGAACAGCATTTTTTATCTCGTCATACGGAATAGAAGTTGCTGAGGTGCTTGCAACAGGGATTATAGGTGCGACATCCTCTTTCGTTGCCAATTTCGCCAATAGAGTTTCGATATTACTAAGTCTCTGTTCTGTTGTGGCATTATTGCTTTTGATGACAGACAAGTCATCAAGTATATCCTCTAACTGTTCGTTTGATTTAGCCATATTGTTGATGTTTATAAGTTTGATTAACGCCTGCCTCTTCCGAAGCTGCGACTTCTACTGCTATATTTTTTCTTGTATTTGTCATCATCTCCCCAACCAAGTTTAGAAGACGTGCCTCCACCACCTGCAGATATGGCAGGTTGATATGGTGGAAAGAGAATGGCTCCAAGGGAAGTGAGTCCTACTTGAATCGCTCCTTTGCCTATATCAGAAACATCATCTGCTGCTTGGTACAATTCATTAAAGAAGTCTTGTCCCAAAGTCTGTTCGTTGCCACACATCTGCGGAGCATCATACATTCTTGCTTGGGCTTGCCTGGGGAAACGTAAATCGAAATCGGGAAATACTCTATCTATATCTCTTACATCATAGGCATTATGCGAATCGTACCATTCTTGCCGAGCATCGTCATACATATCTCTTGCCTGTTCATGAACGATAGCTATAGGGTTGCCAAGCTTCTTGCAAATACATGCAAGAGTGAGTGATGAATCCAATTGCTTGCCACTATAAGAGATGTCATGTTTCATCTTGCTGCTGATATTTTCCTTGGCAAGAGTGAAAGATATTCCTTCTATACCGTTTGTCTTAGTATTATATCGGAAGCGCAAACGGATTCCTGCTTTTGACAATTCATTCTCAAATTCTTTCCAACTTCGAGAGACTTGCAACGATTCGCTTACTCGATGCAACATCTGATAACGGATGGCATCCATTGAGCGAAGTCTTCTTTCTTTGATAGCCTCTTTTCCTCTTGCGATATATAAGCCATATTGCTCAGTCAATTTCTTACACACTTTTATGTTCTTGTCTTTTTCATGTGAGTCTTTGGTGCATTTGCCTTTAAAGTTTACTCGATTTACCATGATATGAACATGTGGGTGCTCTTTGTCGAAATGACGGAATGCGACAAATTGATTGTCCTCATATCCCATGTGTTTCAGGTAATCGTTGACTATTTGATCTAACATCCTGTCATTGATACGTAGCGCATCATGGGGTGAAAACGATAAGATAAAGTGTCCTACAGGTTTCTTGGTTCGAGCACTCAAACCTGCCTGCATCACGAAACTATCTGTTATGGTTTGGTTATTCGTAAGATTGACTCCGTCGCTTGAAGTAACCAATATCGCATTTTTGCGTGGGTCGTTAATGTAGTTGATAAGCCCACCGAATGATGCTCCATGAAGAATTTTGCCATACATACGCTGTCGTGTTTTGTAGTTTAACTTTGATTTTCTTGTTCGTCTTCTTTCTCTTTGATTTTGAGACGAGCTTGATGGAGAATAGCATTGACTCCATCAAGGGCTTCGTTGGCTTTGTCTGCAATGGTCATAAGCCCTGCTTGGTGAGCAAGCTTAACCAAGGTATTGATATTCGTTCCAAGATTATTCAAGTCTCTTATCTCTTTCATCAACTCCTTCGAAACAGGTTGGCGCACGATGGCATGAAGTGCGCCTTCACGAATGTAGGTACTTATGGGCATCTCTCCAGCCTTGCGTTTGATACGGACAAACTGTTTTGGTGTTAAACGAACTGGTATGGGCTTGCCATACTTTTCCTCTTCAGGGAGAGGCTTGCGCCCTCCTGGATTGTTGATAACATGTTTTGCCATTTATATCTCTTATTCTTTTTTATTTCAGTTCTTGAGGGGCAAGTTTCTCAACAGGTATTGACCTTTGCCATATGCTTGAAAGGCAAAGGCAATAGCACAATCGGGTATACCGATTGGAATAGTTTTCGTATATCGAAAACACAAACTTGCTCCCGAAAGAACTTAATAATTTGCTAACGCATGTTTTTGACCATAGTGAAACATTATCGCTTAGAGCTATAATGTTGCCTTGTATTAACTGTTTCCACCTTTCTCTTGCAGAGGTATTCATTCAAGTCCTTATCTCCTGCATATTCGTCTGAAGCATCAATCGTCTGGCTTCTGCAATTTGCTTTGAGTTGCAAGATTGCATTACGTCCTGCTTCATCATTATCCAAATGACAATAGATGCAGTTGTACTTGTCCAAGATCTCAATACACTTAAGAACATTGATTACAGAGTTCAACACAACGGCATCACAATCTCCATGCAACACAACATAAGATAGGAAGTCTATGAAACCTTCAAATACATGGCAGACTTCGTTACCTTTTGATATTACGGAAATATCCTTTGGAGAGATGCAACCTTTGAAATAAGCATTGCGAATTTCGTAACCACCCGAGCGATTTGGAAAGCCTATAGCAAAATAGTTCCTGCCACGACTACGATAATGAACTTCCTTACAATACCGTTTTGCCACATTCCAAGTTATCCCTCTTTGTACAACATATTTGTACAGGGCATAATGGTTCAGCTCCTCAGTTTCTATATTGGTAAAAGCTATGCCATCTGCCGTCTTCGTTTCTTGTATTTGTTGAACAGGATTGGCAATCGTTAAGTTCCGAAGATAATCTTGAAAGTTGTTTGGATGAAACAACAGCTCTATTAAGGTTTTAACTCCACCACCTTTACCCAATCCGAAATCGTACCAAACATTTTTATTGATGTCCACCTTGAATGATGCAGCTTTCTCATCATGCAATGGAGACAAATACCACCAGTTTGCCCCTTTCTTTGCAGTAGGCTGATAATGGTGACTTGCAAGAAAGTCAATTATCTGTATATGCTTATTATCGAATGTATTCATCGTTAATTTGTTGTTGAGTTGTTGAATTGTTGAGTTAGGATGATGAAAAGAGAAAATCGTTGAGCTACTGTTGACCATATTGTTGAGCCGTAAATGCT
>JAGPJJ010000177.1 GCA_018054505.1 Prevotella sp. | reverse complement strand
CAATGATTGACAAATGGACACATATAGTAATGTATGGAGGAATATGTGGAGTTATATGGCTAGAATATCTTGCCAAGCACAAAAAGGTTAAGTGGAACGAAATTATAATATTGGCACTCTTTGCACCTATATTAATGGGAGGTTTGATAGAAATTCTTCAAAAGTATTGTACCGGAGGAATGAGAAGCGGAGAATGGTCTGATTTTTTAGCCGACACAATTGGTGTTGTGCTGGCATTTATCATCGGTAGTCTTCTGGCAAAGTGTCTTTCCAAAGTTTAAATGGAAAAGCTAGCATGTGAGAGTTATAAAAACGTTTATCACCTGTAACCTCCACACCAATGAAATCAGGCTTTTCGTAAGATTCTGACTCATTAGTCAATTCAACTTCAGCCATTACTAGTCCTGCATTATCACCATAGAACTCATCAACCTCAAACGTATGATTTCCACTTTTTACAAGGTATCTGCGTTTATCAATGACTCCCCCTTTACAAAGTTGCATTAAATGCTCGGCCTCGTCATTCGTGATTTCCTTTTCAAATTCATAGCGCGTCATTCCACCATTCACAGATTTAGCCTTTATCGTGAGATAACTTTTATCATCACGCATACGAATTCGTACTGTGGCACCATCAGTTGGAATATATCCCTGTTTGATGTGACTACTTGAAAAGGCGGCGTTCTTATATGCGTCGCCTTTCTTAACCAAAAATTTACGTTCTATTTCTAGTCCACTCATTATGCCATAATAGCTGTAAATATCATATAGATTATGGCAAGGACAATAAGTCCGCCAAAAATCCAAACGATGATTTCTCTACCTTTTTCTTCTTGTTTCTTCTGAAAAGCAGAATGCTTTGCTTTCCTTAATGCTTTATTGCTGCTCATAGTCTTATAAATTTAGATTATTGTATGTTATTTTATTCATTTTCAGCTTCGCGTGCAGCAAATTCCATTAGATATGCTTTGATGAATCCATCCAGTTTACCGTCCATAACAGCATCAACATCAGATGTCTGGAAACCTGTACGGTGATCTTTCACACGACGGTCATCAAATACATAACTTCGTATCTGGCTACCCCACTCTATTTTTTTCTTTCCGGCCTCAACCTTTGCCTGTTCAGCCTGTTTCTTTTTTAATGCACGATCATATAATTGTGATTTCAAAAGAAGCATCGCCTTTGCACGGTTCTTTGGCTGATCTCGGGTTTCGGTATTTTCAATAAGTATCTCTTCGTGCTCACCGGTATCAGGATCTTCATATTGATAACGGATTCGAACACCTGATTCTACTTTATTCACGTTCTGTCCACCAGCACCACTTGAACGGAATGTATCCCAACTTACTTTTGCTGGGTCTACATAAACTTCTATAGAATCGTCAACAAGTGGAGTAACGAAAACACTGGCAAAACTTGTCATTCGCTTTCCCTGAGCATTATATGGTGATACTCTAACTAGACGATGAACTCCATTCTCGCATTTTAAATAACCATAAGCAAACTCTTTTCCCTCTATGGTCATCGTTACACTTTTAATACCAGCTTCATCACCTTCCTGAATATCAGTAATCTTGACAGCGTATCCATGTGCTTCAGCCCAACGCTGATACATACGCATGAGCATTGCTGCCCAATCTTGACTTTCAGTACCACCTGCACCAGAGTTTATTTTCAACACAGCATCCAGAGAGTCCTCTTCCTGACGAAGCATGTTCTTGAGTTCAAGGTCTTCAATAGCGCTAATTGCCTTCGCATAGTCTTCATCAACCTCTTCCTCTGTCACCATCTCATCTTTATAGAAATCAAAAGCCAACTGCAATTCATCAGCAAACTGCTTACATTCGTTATAGCCTTTAATCCATTTTTCTATGCTTTTGACCAGTTTCATCTGTTCCTCGGCACGCTTGGGATCTTCCCAAAAATCAGGTGCCTGAGTACGCAGCTGTTCTTCTTCAAATTCTATTTTTTTCTGGTCTATATTTAGATATCTATTTAGTGCGTCTGTACGTTCCAAGACATCTTTCAACTGATCTGCTGTAATCATATATATTATTCCTCGAACATTTTATCTATTACGTCCTTGTAGTTTTTGCAAATAATAGGTCGTCTTAACTTCAAAGTATTTGTAAGTTCACCGCTTTCCATTGAGAAATGGTGAGCCAACAATGTGAAGCGCTTTATTTGCTCGTAATGAGCAAGTTGCTGTTGCAAGGTATCAATACGTTCCTTCATCATATCGTTTACCTCTTTGCTAGCACATAAATCTTCACGACTTTCAAAATTTATATGATGTTCACGTGCCCACTCCTCTATCATTCTGAATTCAGGAACAATAAGTGCAGACACAAATTTACGTTGATCTGCGATAATAGCTACTTGATCTATATACTTATCTACAAGCAAAAGAGACTCTATCATCTGTGGAGCAATGTATTTTCCATTTGATGTCTTGAAAAGGTCTTTAATACGTTCTTTCAAGAACAACTCACCATTTTTCAAATAACCGGCATCACCAGTATGGAAAAATCCATCTTTATCAAAAGCCTCAGCATTTACTGAATCACGATGATAATAGCCACGAGTAATTGTTGGACCCTTTAATAAGACTTCATCATTTGCGCCAATCTTTATTTCAATACTATCAATAGGATAACCTACAGAACCTATCGTGAAAGGTTTTCCCTTATGATTACATGAAACAGTAGCAAGACTTTCTGTAAGTCCGTATCCTACCAGCATATGTATACCTATAGAATGTACAAATTCTTCAACTTCAGGTGAAACATAAGCTCCGGCTGTTGGGAAGATATTTGAATTTTCCAAACCAATTTGCTTGCGAACAAGACCCAATATAGTTTTATTGACAAACTGATATCTTAATTCCAAAGTCAATGGAACACGACGTCCACGACTCAGATACTCAACATTGCGTTTTCTGCCGATTTCAAGAGCATGCTTAAACAACTTGCGCTGGAATGGACTGGCATCATCTATTTTAGATTTTACTGCTATATATACTTTTTCCCAGAAACGAGGAACAGAGCTCATACTTGTAGGATGAGTCTCCCTCATGCTCTGTTGAATTTCATTCGGGTATGTATTTACGATTAGTTCTGCACCTTCTGTAAGAGAAAGATAAGCCCATCCACGCTCAAAGATATGTGTAAAAGGAAGGAAATCAATGACTCTATCATTTTCTCCAATTGGAACACAGTTATCATTAGCAATCATTGCAGCCATATACTGTCCGTATGTAAGGACCACTCCTTTACTTTCTCCCGTAGTTCCACTTGTATAAAGGATATCACAGATATCATCATCACTGGTCTCTTTCCATAATTTCTCAACTTCTGTTTGACGAGGAAGTTTCTCGCCCAAAGCAAGGAAATCATCAAAATAAAGAGCATTGGGATCATGTGTACTAATTCTTACGCTTGAATCAAAAATAATTATTCTTTCAAGTGAAGGGCAAAGTGCAAATATTCTATGAGCCTTATCATACTGTTCTTGCTCACCAACAAAAAGAAAGCGAACTTGAGCATCATTCACCATATATTGAATTTGCTGTTCACTTGTAGTGGCATAGAAAGGTATTGTCACCGCACGAACTCCATAAGTGCCGAAGTTAGTATATAAATACTGAACGCAATTTTGTGAGAATACAGCTATATTTTCCTGTGGCTTTGTTCCAAGATTAAGTAAAGCATTACTAACTTGCTTTACGCATAGTGAAAACTGATTCCAGGAAACTGTCTCCCATGTTAAGCTTCCAAAGTTACGAAACGTAATAGCCTCACGATTTCCATACTTCTTTGCCTGTTCGTGAATCAATACCGATAGATGACATCTTGTTTGCATAATTGCTTATTTTAATTTATGCAAAGATAGTGCAAATTA